>JALZAI010000388.1 GCA_030948475.1 Actinomycetota bacterium | reverse complement strand
CCGGCAACAGCATAGTCGGGCTACTGCAGCTGCTTGAATTTCACGATCTGACCGCTCTTCACGGCGTAGGCCCACACCGGCAGCGTGCCTGCCAGCTCCCCGTCGCTCTTCCACTGGAAGTGCTTGGTGATGCCGTCGCCGCTGTAGTTCTTGACGAAGTTGAGCAGCTTCGGGCGGGTGGTGTTGCCCTTGTCGATGCCGGTCAGCTCGATCGTCGCGACGTCGTAGGCCTCCGCGGAGTAGGTCTGCGGGTCCATACCGTAGGCCGCCTTGTACTGACTTGCGAACGTGGCGCTCGCGTCGCCGGGGACGCACGGACAGGTGAGATAGGCACCCTCAGCAGCGGATTGACCGGCGCCCTTGACGAACAGCGGGTCCTTCACCCCGTCCGGCGCGACGATCTTACCGGAATATCCGCCTTGCCTGAGCTGCTGCACGAACGGGCCTGCCTCCGGATAATAACCGGAATAGAACACGGCGTCCGGCTTCGCAGCCTGGATCTTGTTGACCGTCGCCGAGAAGTCCTTCTGACCGGTCTTCACGTCGTCGGTGCAATTGACCTTGCTGCCGAGCTGCTTCTTCACCGCGGCGGCCAAGCCCTTACCGTAGTCGGAGTCGTCCTCGACCACGCACACCGTACTCGCCTTCAGATCGTCGCGGATGAACTTCCCAGCGAACGGCCCCTGCAAGGCGTCGTTACCAAGTCCCCGGAAGAAGGTCTTCCAGCCGTTCTGCGACAGGCCAGGGTTGGTCGCCGACGGGGTGATGGTGACCAGGCCGGCGTTGTTGAATGCCCCGCCCACTGCCTTCGACTCACCGGAGAACACCAGGCCGACGACGCCGATGATGTCCTTCTCGTTGATCGCCTGGGTCGCCACGCCGGGCGCCTTGTCCGGCGAACCTTCGGTGTCGAACGGCTTGACCGTCACCTGGCAGCCTGGGTTGGCCTTGTTGTGCTGGTTGACGGCCAGCTTGGTGCCCTTGAGGACCGCCTGGCCCAGCGCCGCGCTCGCACCGTTGATCGTGCCGAGGTAGCCGATCGAGACGCCGCTGCATTTGGCCTTGCCGTCGCCGGTCGGCAGGACGGGGTGCAGCTTGGATCCGGCCACGACCGAGCTGCCCCCGGTTGTCGGAGCGGAGGAACTCGAACCGCCCGCCGGCTGCGACGGCGAGTTCGAGGTCGAGGTCGAGGACTTGCCCTTACTTGAGCAGGCGGACAGCGCCAATGCGCCTGCCGTAGCGACCACCAGCGCGGTGGTGGTCAGTGAACGAGTTCGCACCGTGTTGCCTCCCGTAGGCATAACGCGAGCGCGATCGCCCGCGGGTCTTGTCCGCGGGACGTTAGTCGATCGGTACCGCAAATGAACAATCCCGCCCCGCCGGACGCGCCGTCGTAACCAAATCGCGACCGCGCGATGTGGGCGCTACTCGTCGGTAATCTGTGCGTCGGCAGGGTCGCCGGTGAGGACGACCTCGGCCACGGCGCGCATGGTGGTGCGGTTGTCCATGGCCGCGCGCTGGATCCACCGGAATGCCTCCGGCTCGCTCATCGCGCGCTTGGTCATCAGCGCGCCCTTGGCCCGCTCGATCAGTTTGCGGGCGTCGAGGCGCTCGCGCAGGCCGGTGACTTCGGACTCGAGCGCCTTGATCTCGGCGAATCGCGAGGTCGCCATTTCGATGGCGGGCAGCAGGTCGCGCTTCTCGAACGGCTTGACCAGGTACGCCATGGCGCCGGCGTCACGGGCCCGCTCGATCAGGTCGCGCTGGCTGAAGGCGGTGAGCATCACGACCGGAGCGATCCGCTTGCCGGTGATCTGCGCGGCGGCCGTGATGCCGTCCATCTTTGGCATCTTGATATCGCAGATCACCAGATCGGGTGAAAGTTCGAACGCCATGGCGACTGCCTGCTCGCCGTCGGCCGCTTCGCCGACCACCTCGAACCCTTCCTCGCGCAGCATCTCGCGCAGGTCGAGCCGGATCAGCGCCTCGTCCTCGGCGATGACGACCCGCATGCCCACCAAGACATCACTCACCGGCTGCGAACCGTCCGCGGCGGTGCGGTCCGGGTCGGCCGACCGACCCGCTGAGGCCACAGTGCGTCCCTCTCGATCAGGAAAGCCAACACGCGCGAGGGTCCACCCTAGCCCGGCTACGATGGCTGCGGCGTCCGCCCCTGTGGAGGAATCAGGCAGACTCGATGGTCTCAAACACCATTGCCGAAAGGCGTGTGGGTTCGAATCCCACCGGGGGCACCAGTCCGATCTGCCGGCGATGTTGATCCGCTTTTCCCCGCTGGTGATCGGTCCGAGACGACGCAAGCGAGCACCAGCGGGGAGAATGTGATCATTTCTGCCGGCACGCTGTTGGGTCGGTCCGCTCGGTAGCGTCTCACTGATGAGCGGGCACATGAGTCCGGGCGAGTTCCGGGACTACGGTCGTCAGGTTGTCGACTGGATCGCCGACTACTACGAGCGAGTCGAGTCGTTTCCGGTGCTCGCGCAGGTGCAGCCGGGCGACGTCCGGGCTGCGTTGCCACCGTCGCCGCCCGAGCACGGCGAGCCGTTCGCCGACCTGCTCACCGATCTCGACCGCGTCGTCCTACCAGGCATTACACACTGGCAGCATCCCTCGTTCTTCGCCTACTTCCCGGCCAATGCCAGCGGACCGGGGATCCTGGGCGACCTGCTCGCGTCCGGCCTGGGGGTGCAGGGGATGCTCTGGGCCACGTCCCCCGCGGCGACCGAGCTCGAGACGCACGTGCTCGACTGGCTCGCCGACCTGCTTGGCCTCCCCGAGCGGTTCCGGTCCGACGGGGCAGGTGGAGGGGTGATCCAGCACAGCGCGTCCGATGCCGCTCTGGTCGCCCTGGTCGCCGCGCTGCACCGGGTGAGCGGCGGGCGTACCGAGCACGAAGGCGTCGGCGCCGGACGGTTCGCGGTCTACACGTCCGAGCAGACGCATTCCTCGGTCGAGAAGGCCTGCCGTATCGCCGGACTCGGCTCGAACGCACTTCGCAAGCTCGACGTCGATCCCGCGACACAGGCTGCCCGGACGGAGCACTTGCGCGAACTCGTCGCCGCGGACGTTGCAACCGGAATCACGCCAGCGCTCGTCGTCGCGTCAATCGGCGCGACCGGTACGGGCGCGGTCGACCCGGTGGCCGAGTTTGCCGCGATCGCGCACGAGCACGGTGCTTGGCTGCACGTGGACGGGGCCTGGGCAGGTGTGGCCGCCGTCGCGCCGGAGTTACGTTGGCTCAACGACGGTCTGGATCAGGCCGATTCGTACTGCACCAATCCGCACAAGTGGCTGCTGACGAACTTCGACTGCGACGCGTTCTGGGTCGCCGATCGCGCCGCGCTTGTCGGCGCACTCTCGATACTGCCGGAGTTCCTGCGCAATGCCGCGTCCGAATCCGGCGCCGTGCTCGACTACCGCGACTGGCACGTACCGCTCGGACGGCGCTTCCGCGCGCTCAAGTTGTGGGCAGTGATCCGCTGGTACGGCGCGGCGGGACTTCGCGAGCACATCCGCGGCCACGTCGCGCTCGCGCAGGAGTTCGCGTCCAGGGTTGCCGTCGACGAGCGCTTCGAACTGCTCGCGCCGCATCCGCTCTCGCTCGTGACGTTCCGGCTGCTTGACGGGGACGAAGCGACGCGGGCGGTGCTGGAACGGGTGAACTCCTCGGGCGAGCTGTACCTGACCCACACGGTGGTCAACGGCCAGTTCGCGCTGCGCCTGGCGATCGGATCACCGCTCACCGAGCGGCGCCACGTCGAGGCTGCGTGGCGCGCGCTGTCCTCCTAGGCTGCATTTCACGTAATAGCGCCGACGCGGATCATGCCTTCCTGGACGACGCTAGCCAGCTGCGAGCCGTCGTGGCCGAAGAAGCGTCCCGTCGCCAGCCCACGACTGCCGGCGGCAACGGGTGAGCGCGCGACGTAGAGGAACCACTCGTCCGCCCGGAACGGGCGATGGAACCACATCGCGTGATCGAGCGAGGCCATGGCGATCTCGTCCACGCTCACCGCGAGCGCGTGCCGGGTCAACACCGAGTCGAGCAATGTCATGTCCGAGGCGAAGGTGAGCACGCACACGTGCAACAGCGGGTCGTCGGGAAGGCGGCCGTTGGCGCGCATCCACACGCGCGTGTCGCCGTCGCGCGGACCGTGCGCTCGCTGCTGCCAGGACGGATCGTCGACGTAACGCAGCTCGATCGGACGTGGTGGGTCCAGGAAGAAGGCAGCCGCACCCGGCGCATCCTTGCAGCGCTCCTCGATCGTGGGCAGCGACTCCGGCTCGGGTGTGTCGGGCATGGACACCTCGTGTTCGACGCCGGGCTGCTCGAGCTGGAAGCTCGCGGACAGCGCGAAGATCGCCTTGCCGTGCTGCACCGCCGTGACCCGGCGCGTCGTGAACGAGCGGCCGTCGCGGGTCCGCTCGACCTGGTACACGATCGGCACACTCGGGTCGCCCGGACGGATGAAGTAGGAGTGCAACGAGTGAACGGGACGGTCCGAGCCGACGGTGCGCCCGGCGGCAACGAGCGCCTGGCCGGCTACCTGGCCGCCGAAGACGCGCTGCCGCTTGGACTGCGGGCTCACGCCCCGGAAGATGTCGTGCTCGATGCGTTCGAGGTCCAGCAACCGGACCAGCTCGTCGACCGCGTCCTGGCCGGTGCCCGCCTCAGACATCGTGTCGAAGCACGTCGCCGATGTGGTGCACGCGAATCGTGTTGGTGGCACCGGGCGTGGTCGGCGGAGTGCCCGCGACGACGATGACGAGATCATGCGGATGGCACACGCCGCGGTTGAGCAGCGCGGAGTCGACCTGACGCACCATGTCGTCGGTCGTCTTCACGGTCCACACCAGGTGCGCCTCGGCACCCCACAGCAGCGCCATCTGCCGCTGCACCTGCTCGACCGGCGTGAACACCAGCAGCCGTGGCGCGGGCTGTAGGCGCGACAGCCGCTTGGCGGTGTCGCCGGTCTGCGTGAACGCGACGAGTGCAACAGCGCCCAGCGCGTCGCCGAGGTCCTTGGCCGCCTTGACGATCGCCCCGCTGTACGTGCGCGGGTTGTGCATCAGCCCGCGCACCTGGGTACCCGACTCCTCGACGGAGGTGATGATGCGGGCCATCGTCGCGACTGCCTGCACCGGGTAACGTCCGACGCTCGTCTCCCCGGAGAGCATCACTGCGTCGGCACCATCGATCACCGCGTTCGCGACGTCGGACGCCTCGGCTCGGGTGGGACGCGAATGCGTGATCATCGACTCGAGCATCTGGGTAGCCACGATGACCGGCTTGGCGTTGTCACGGCAGATCTGGACGGCACGCTTCTGCACTACCGGCACCTGCTCGAGCGGCATCTCCACCCCGAGGTCGCCGCGCGCCACCATCGCCCCGTCGAAGGCGCGCACGATGTCCTCGAGCCGCTCGACCGCTTCCGGCTTCTCGATCTTGGCGATCACCGGCCGACGGATGCCGACGTCGTCCATCACCCGGTGCACGAGCTTTACGTCCTCGGGATTTCGGACGAACGACAGCGCGATGTAGTCAGCACCCAGGCGCAGCGCGAATTCGAGATCCTCGGCGTCCTTCTGCGACAGCGCCGGAACGCTGACCTCCACACCCGGAAGCGACAGTCCCTTGTTTTTGCTGACGATGCCGCCCTCGGTGACGTCGCATACGACGTCGGTGCCGTTCTCGATCTCGACGGCGACCAGCGCCACATTGCCGTCGTCGACGAGCAGCTTGTCGCCGGGACGGACGTCGCCGGCGAGCTCCTTGTATGTTGTGGACACCCGATCATGGGTGCCCTCGACGTCCTCGACGGTGATCCGGACGCGCTCGCCGGTGGCCCACTCGACCGGTCCGTCGGCGAAGCGGCCGAGTCGGATCTTCGGGCCCTGCAGGTCGGCGAGGACGGCCACGTTGCGACCGGCCGCCTCGGCAGCCTGGCGCATCTCGCGGAAGCGCCTGCCGTGCTCGGCGTGCGCGCCGTGGCTGAAGTTGAGCCGCGCTACGTCCAGGCCGGCCTCGACCAGTGCCCGGCAGCGTTCCGGGGAGTCGGTGGACGGTCCGAGCGTGCACACGATCTTCGCGCGGCGGGTCACCCAACCAGCGTAAGCGTTGTCGCGCCGTCAGTTCGGCACGAGGCCGTCGAGCGCCTCGGACAGTTTCTGCATTCCGACGAGCGCGTTCCTCAGCTCGTCAGGCCCCATCGCCCGCGCGAGCCGACGCGCGAACACCGAGTGCGCCGGGTTGATCGCGTGGTTCGCTGCGCGTCCGGCGGCCGTCGGCGCGACGAGCTTCGCCCGCCGGTGCGCCGGATTCGGCTGGTAGTGCGCGAGCCCGGCCTCGACGAGCAGATCGGCGATGCGCTGCACGCTCTGCCGGGTGATGCCCATCTCGCGCGCGATGCCGGCGACCGGCAGCGGGGCCGGGAGCACGGCGCCGAGTACCTGCCACCACGCCGCCGTGAGCCCCACCGGACGGGCCAGTTGCTCGGCCACAGCGAGGAACTGGCCGTTGAGCTTGAACGCCGCCAGGGCAGTGCCGCTGAGCAACTCCTGCTCGGCCCGCATCCGGTCAGACTGCCATCAGCTCGTAGAACCCGGTCGGGTCACGCTGGCCATACAGCTTGAACCACGAGGCGAGGACGGACGATTCGTACACGTCGAGCCGGTCCAGGATCGTCCGCGCGAACTCGACCGGAGCCGTGGAACTCGCGGTGATCAGATCGCGATCGAGCACGGCCGGCTCGTCGCGGTAGAGATGCCCGCCCTGGTAGCCGACGCCGGCGAGGTACTCGGCGGCGTTGCTCGTGTGTTCCCGGTCGTCGAGCAGGCCGGCGAGCGCCAGGCCGCCGGTCGCGCCGCAGATAGCCGCCACCGGGACTCCGGTGTCGAGGAACTCGCGGGCCTTCTCGGCGAACGGAACGAACTGATCGGCGTTCCAGATATCGTTGCCCGGCAGGATCAGCATCGCGCTGTCCTGTGGATCCAGCTCAGCCAGCACCAGGTCTGGCACGACCCGCATGCCGCCCGCCGTGGTGATCGGCTCCGTCGAGGCCCCGACATAGGCCACCGCGAAGCGGCCCGGCTCCTTGTGCCACAACGGCTTGTTGATGTGCGCGCTCGCGTAACCCGTCTCCCAGTCGGCGAGAGTGTCGTATACGGCAATGTGCACTGTCTCTGTCATAGACAGCATCCTGTCGTTTTGACAGCTCGCTGTCAACTAGTCCTGGCTGCAGCCATGACGGCGGCGTCGACATCCGCCCCGTCCTGCTCGGCCTGCATGGTCGCCTCGAGCACCCGGCGGAGGTCGCGCGGCATTACCAGCCGGAACCGACGTAGCGCAACCGGCCAGTCCGCGAGCAACGCCTCGGCCACCGGAGATTGGGTGTAGCCGGCGTGGGCGGCGACGATGTCGCGCAGCTGCCGTGCGTCCTGCTCAAGGACCTCGCCGACGTCGACCATGTCGGTGTTGACCAGACCCTCGTTTAGGTCGAGGACGTAGGCGTACCCACCGGACATGCCCGCGCCGAGATTGCGACCGGTCGGGCCAAGGAAGACCGCGGTGCCGCCGGTCATGTACTCGAGAGCGTGGTCGCCGGCGCCTTCGGCCACCACGGTCGCGCCGGAGTTGCGCACGCAGCAGCGCTCACCCACCACGCCGCGCAGGTAGATCTCGCCGCTCGTCGCACCGTAGCCGATGACGTTGCCGGCGATGACGTTGTCCTCGGCAGCGAACGGCGAGTCCGGGTGTGGGCGGACCGCGAGCACGCCACCGGACAGGCCCTTGCCGACGTAGTCGTTCGCATCGCCGATCATCCGCAGTGTCATCCCGCGCGGCACGAACGCGCCGAAGGACTGTCCGGCCGAGCCGGTGAAGGTGATGTCGATCGTTCCCGGCGGCAGGCCGTCGACGCCGTAGCGGCGGGTCACCAGTGAGCCCAGCATCGTCGCGACCGTGCGGTTCACGTTGCGCACCGGTAGCTCGAGCTGCACAGGCGATGCGTCCAGCAGCGCGCCCTCGCACAGTTGGATCAGGGTGTTGTCCAGCGCTGCGTCCAGGCCGTGGTCCTGCTCGCGGACTCTCTTGAGGTCGTCGCTGTAGGGCGTCTCGGGCCTGGCCAGGATCGGCGTGAGGTCGAGCCCGTCAGCCTTCCAGTGTTCGATCGCGGTCCGGGTGTCGAGGACCTCGACGTGCCCGATCGCTTCGTCGAGGCTGCGGAACCCAAGTTCGGCGAGGTACTCGCGCACCTGCTCGGCGACGTACTCGAAGAAGGTCTCGACGAACTCCGGCTTGCCGGTGAACTTCTCGCGCAGCAGGGGATTCTGGGTGGCCACTCCGACCGGGCAGGTGTCCAGGTGGCAGACCCGCATCATGATGCAACCGCTGACGATCAGCGGAGCGGTGGCGAACCCATACTCCTCTGCGCCGAGCAGCGCGGCTACGATCACGTCGCGCCCGGTCTTCATCGCACCGTCGACCTGAACGGTGATCCGGTCGCGCAATCCGTTGAGCAGCAGGGTCTGCTGGGTCTCCGCGAGGCCCAGTTCCCACGGCAGTCCGGCGTGTTTGAGCGAGGTCAGCGGGGCCGCGCCGGTCCCGCCGTCGTGACCGGAGATGAGCACGACGTCCGCGTGTGCCTTCGAGACGCCGGCGGCCACCGTCCCGACACCAGCCTCGGCGACGAGCTTCACGTGGACCCGGGCCTGCGAGTTCGCGTTCTTCAAGTCGTGGATCAGCTGGGCGAGATCCTCGATCGAGTAGATGTCGTGATGCGGCGGCGGCGAGATCAGCCCGACGCCGGGCGTCGAGTAACGGGTACGGGCGATCCACGGATAGACCTTGTAACCAGGTAGCTGCCCGCCTTCGCCGGGTTTCGCACCCTGCGCGATCTTGATCTGGATGTCGTCGGCGTTCACCAGATAGTGGCTGGTGACCCCGAAACGTCCGGACGCGACCTGCTTGACCGCCGAGCGGCGCAGGTCGCCGTTCTCGTCGGGCGAGTACCGGCGGGCGTCCTCGCCGCCCTCGCCACAGTTGGATCTCCCGCCGAGCCGGTTCATCGCGATGGCCAGCGTCTCGTGCGCTTCGGCCGAGATCGATCCGTAGGACATCGCGCCGGTGGCGAACCGGGTGACGATCCGCGAGACGGTTTCCACCTCGTCGATGGGGACGGGCGCTCGGTCCGACGCGAATTCGAACAGGCCCCGTAACGTCCCGCCATCGCGGTTGAGCTGCTCGAGCTTGTCGGTGTACTCGCGGAACACCTCGTAGCGGCGCTGCCTCGTTGCGTGCTGCAGAAGGAAGACCGTCTCCGGGTTGAACAGGTGCAGCTCGCCCTCGCGGCGCCACTGGTACTCGCCGCCGCCTTCGAGCCGGCGGTGCGCCTTGGCGGTCGGGACGAGCGGGTACGCGCTCGCATGCCGCGCGGCCGCCTCGTCCGCGATCGTCGCCAGGCCGACGCCTCCGAGTCGCGACGGCGTGCCGCCGAAGTACTCGTCCACCAGCGGCTGGGCTAGGCCGAAAGCCTCGAACACCTGCGCGCCGGTGTAGGACGCGATCGTCGAGATGCCCATCTTGGACATTACCTTGAGCACGCCCTTGCTCAGCGCCTTGATGTAGTTCGCGATGGCGTGCCCGGCGTCGACGCCCCGGATCGCCCCGCTCGCGACCTGGTCCTCGACCGACTCGAACGCCAGGTATGGGTTGACCGCCGCGGCGCCGTACCCGATCAGCAATGCGATGTGATGCACCTCGCGCGCCTCGCCGGTTTCGACGACCAGGCCTACCTTGGTGCGCTGCCCGGTGCGGACGAGGTGCTGGTGGACCGCGGACGTCAGCAGCAACGCGGGGATCGGCGCGTGGTCAGCGTCGCAGTTCCGGTCGGAGAGGATCAGGATCCGGGCGCCGGCGTCGATGGCCTGCGAGCACTCGCGACGCACGCGTTCGATCGCCGCGGCCAGCGCCTCACCGGCGCCGTGCACGCGGAAGCGGCCGTCGATGAGCTGGGAGTCGAAACCGGGCAGGTCGCCGTCGGCATTGACATGCCAGATCTTGGCGAGCTCGTCGTTCGTCAGCACCGGCCGAGGGATCACGATCAGCCGGCAGGACGCGGCGCTGGGCGCGAGCAGATTCTGCTCGGGTCCGACCGCGCTGGCCACCGACGTCACGAGTTCTTCGCGGATCGCGTCCAACGGCGGGTTGGTGACCTGCGCGAACAGCTCGGTGAAGTAGTCGAACAGCAGCCGCGGGCGTTTGGACAGCGCTGCGAGCGGGGTGTCGGTGCCCATCGACCCGAGTGGCTCGACGCCGCCCGCCGCCATCGGTGCCAGCAGGATGCGCAGTTCCTCCTCGGTGTAGCCGAAGATCTGCTGCCGGCGGGTGACCGACTCGTGACTGAACACGACGTGCTCGCGGGCCGGCAGGTCGTGGAGACGGACGAGTCCGGCGTGCAGCCACTCGCCGTACGGGTGCTGCGCGGCCAGCTCCGCTTTCACGTCGTCATCGGTTCGGATCTCGCCGCGTCCGGTGTCGACGAGGAACATCCGGCCGGGCTGCAGCCGACCCTTCGCGACCACGGTGGACGGATCGAGGTCGAGCACCCCGGACTCGCTGGCGAGGACGACCAGTCCGTCGGACGTCTGCCACCACCGTCCCGGGCGCAGGCCGTTGCGGTCGAGGACGGCGCCGACGAGCGTCCCGTCGGTGAAGCTCACGCAGGCCGGGCCGTCCCAGGCCTCGATCAGTGAGGCGTGAAACTCATAGAACGCCCGGCGGCCCGGGTCCATCGAGCGATCGTTCTCCCACGCCTCGGGGATCATCATCAGCACCGCGTGCGGCAGGCTGCGCCCGGCCAGGTGCAGCAGTTCGAGCACCTCGTCGAAGGTTGCCGAGTCAGACCCGCCGGGCGTGCAGATCGGGAAGAGCCGACGCAGATCGCCTGGGATGACGTGTGATTCGAGCAGCGTCTCGCGGGTGCGCATCCAGTTGCGGTTGCCGCGGATGGTGTTGAACTCGCCGTTGTGCGCGATGTAGCGGAACGGGTGCGCGAGCGGCCAGGACGGGAACGTGTTGGTGGAGAAGCGGCTGTGCACGAGCCCGATGGCGCTGGCGAAGCGCTCGTCGGTGAGGTCGGGAAAGAACTCGCCGAGCTGGTCGGTGGTGAGCATCCCTTTGTAGACCAGGGTGCGCGCGGACAGCGACGGGAAGTACAGCTCGACGTCGTTTTCTGCGGCGCGTCGTTCGGCGATCTTGCGGGTCGCGAACGCCAGACGCTCCAGCGCCAGGCCAGCTTCGCCGCTCGCGCCGCGCAGGAAGACCTGGCGGAACCGCGGCATGACGCCGCGCGCGGTCGCGCCGAGGTTGGAGTCCTCGGTCGGCACCTCGCGCCAGCCGATGACGTCGAGACCCTCCTCGTGGGCGGTCTGCTCGACGATCTGCACGGCGCGCTGCGCGGGCTCGTCCTCGGTCGGCAGGAAGGCGATGCCGACGGCGTACTCGCCGGGCGCGGGCAGTCCCAGGCCCGCCACGGCTCGGAGGAACCCGTCGGGCAGCTGGACCGTGATCCCCGCCCCGTCCCCCGAGGACGGCTCGGCGCCGGCGGCACCGCGGTGGTCGAGGTTGTGCAGGGCGATCAGGGCGCGCGCGACGATCCGGTGACTGGGACGGCCGGCGAGGTCGGCCAGGAACGCGACCCCGCAGGAGTCGGACTCGAAGCTCGGGTCGTATAGGCCCTGCGCAGCGGGCACGGCAGAGAACGGAATCACGCCCGAGCCTCGCTGCGCTCGTTCGGCCGCCGAAGGCCTATCCCCATGGTTCGCTCGCACGCTTCGTTCACCCGAGCCTCGCTGCGCTCGTTCGGCCGCCGAAGGCCTATCCCCATGATTCGCTCGCACGCTTCGCTCACGCATTCTCCCTGGCGAGACGATGACTGGATTGCCCCGGGGCGGCCCTGGTTCGGGCGAGTCCGGGGCTGGGACGACATCGGCCCGCACAGCAGCGTTCAGGTTACCGGCACGTTTCGCGCTCCCGGCAACCACTTCGGTGTGACAAGTTTCGCTCCGTCGTCCACAACCGAGGCAGTTATACGCAGCTGGCCGGCGTCGCCCGCATCGTCGCCCAAGACTGCAACACTGCTCGGGTATGCGCGACTTGACCCGACGCGCGAGGAGCGGGCATGCAACCACTGCTCGAGCTGCCCAGATCCGGGGTCGCCAAGCTCGCCGACCCGTTCGCGGTGCGGATCCCGATCGACGACCTGTTTCCGTAGCTCAGATCCGCCGCAGTTCGAGTTCGATGTCGGCCCGCGCCGCAACCGGGACGAGGGCGCCGTCCCGCGTCGTCAGGTAGAACGCGTCCACGACCGAGCCGCCGAGCGACGAGACAAGGGCGGAACGGACGTCCAGCCCGCTGCGCTCCAGTGCCGCGGTGAGCCGGCAGAGCAGCCCGATCGAGTCCTCGGCGCGGATCTCGCACACCGTCGCGTCGGTCGCCGCGTCATCGATCCACGTGACAGTGGGTGGACGCGATGTCTCGCCGTAGCTGCGCTCCTTGTCGCGCAGCCGCTGCGCCAGGCCCAGCTCGCCGGCCAGGGCCCGTACGAGATCGGCGCGCAACAGCGCCGGATCCGGCAGTCGGCCGAAGCGCGGCGACACCACGAACGAGTTCACCGCCATCCCCGTGACGGTGGCAATCGAGGCCGAGCGGACGTCGAGCGAGTGCAGCGCCAGCACCCCGGCCGTCCGGTACAGCACACCGACGGCGTCGGGCGCGGCCACGATCACCCCGCCGTCCTCGCGGAAGCGCACATCGAGTCTCCCGAGAGCAGCCATCGCCAGCCGCTCTTCGTCCAGCGGGGCGGCCGTGGGCGGCTCTGCTCCGTGCAGGACGGCGCTGGTACGGCGGACCAGTTCCCGGATCAGGCCGCCCTTCCAGTCGCTCCAGGCGGCGGGGCCTGTCGCGGCGGCGTCGGCCGGGGCGAGCGCATGCAGCAACTCCAGCACCTCGATCGATCCGTCGATCGCGTGCGCCACCGCCGAGACGGTCTTCGGGTCGGCCAGATCGCGGCGGGTCGCGGTGTCCGGAAGCAACAGGTGATGCCGCACGATCGCGGTGATCGTCGCGATGTCGTGGGCGTCAAAACCCATCCGCTCGGCGATGCCCCTGGCGTGCTCGGCGCCGACGACCGAGTGATCGCCCGGGTAGCCCTTGCCGATGTCGTGAAGCAAAGCGCCGACAAGCAAGAGATCCGGACGCGCGACCTCACGAGTGCGCGACGCCGCGCACGCCGCCGTCTCCAGCAGGTGCCGGTCGACGGTGAACCGGTGCACCGGGTTGTGCTGGGCGCGGCTGCGCACGGCGTCCCACTCCGGGACCAGCCGGGAGAGCAACCCGGCGAAGTCCAGCGATTCGAGCACCGGGACGCCCGCGTCTCCGGTACCCAGGAGGGCAACCAGATCGTTGCGCGCGTCGGCGGGCCACGGCCGCGGTAGCGGCGGGCATTCCGCGGCAAGACGTTCGAGCGTGTACGCCGCGAACGGCACCCGGTGCGCGGCTGCGGCGTGGGCTGCCCTCAGCACGAGCCCGGGGTCGGTGCGCGGCGATGCGTCGCGGGCGAGCACGACCTCGCCGTCCTGGGACACGACGTCGCGCGCCATACCTTCGCGTACCGGGCCTGGCGCGGAGCTGAACAGCCGCTGGACGAGCGGGCGGCGGTCGATGCCGGTCTCGATGCGCCGCCACGCTGCGTCGAGCGCGTGGCTGACCGTGCGGCACGCGTGGTTGACGCGGCGCAGCACCTCGTCGCGGTCCGGAGTGCCGTCGGCGGCGACGAGTCCGAACGCGGCGGCGACGCCGTCGTGGTCCTGGAGGTGCAGCACGTCCTCGTCGCGTCCGGCGATCCGGTGCAGCTCGCCGCGGATGTCGAGCAGCTCGACGTACGCAGACCGGACGCTCGCCGGCAAGTCGACCAACTGCGCCAGGGCCAACGCCCGCAGTGCCTGGACGTCGCGCAGCCCGCCGCGCGATTCCTTGACATTGGGCTCGAGCAGGAACGCGCCGTCGCCAGCGTGCTTCCACCGCATCCGGGCGAGCGCAAGCAGCTCGTCGCAGCGCTTCGCCGCCGAGGCGCGCCAGAACTCAACGACCCGGCCGCGCACCCGGGTGGCCATGTTCTCGTTGCCTGCGACGTGACGAAGGTCGAGCAGCCCGAGCAGGGCCTTGAGATCCTGGCGCGCCACGTCCACCGCTTGGTCCACGGTGCGGACCGAGTGGTCCAGGCCGATCCCGCCGTCCCAGATCGGGTACCACAGCGAGTCGGCCAACCTGGCGACGCCCGGCGTCTGCCCGTTGTGCAGCAGCACGAGGTCGAGGTCGGAGTACGCGGTGGGCTCGCGCCGGCCCAGGCCGCCGACCGCGACGAGTGCGATGCCGTCCGGGCCGGCCGGCAGGTGCGAGCGCAACCAGCCGTCGTAGGCCTCCGATAGCGCCTCGCGAAGCGGTCCAGACATGAGTCCGGGCC
>JALZAI010000226.1 GCA_030948475.1 Actinomycetota bacterium | reverse complement strand
GTGTATACTGGCCAGATAGACGACGAGACACCTGCGGCAACGGTCGCCGGGCATCGTTTTTATCCGGGCGAGAGAGGAGCACCGCATGCGCACACCGGTACGCATCTCCGGACTTATCCTCGGCGTAGTCATCGGCCTCTGGTCAGCGGCTTTGGCGAGCGCGGCCAGCATCAACGTGAGCCCTGCGAGCGTTCCCGTCGGTGGCACAGTCACGGTGAGTGGGGACGTGCTCGCTCCGGGCGGCACGCCTGGCTGCGCGGTGCCCGGGACGGTGTCCCTCTTCTCGGCTGCCTTCGGCGACCCCAACATTCCGGTTCAGACGACCGCCGGGGCCGACTCCAAATTCAGCGTCCAGGTGCACCTGCCGGCCGGCGTTGCACCGGGCACGTACTCCATCACCGGCCGTTGCGGCGGCGGCAATCTGGGCGTGCAGGCGACCCTTGTCGTGACGCCGGCGCTACCCTCGACCGGGTCGGGCGGCTTGAACACCGGACCTGCCGGGCGTCTGGCCGGATCCCCGGCGGTGCTGCTGCTGACGCTGGCAACCATGTCGCTGCTTGTCGCCGGTTGGCTCGGGCGCCGTTCCATGTGATTCCCGGCCAACCGCGCGCTGTCAGAGCGCACCACGCTGGTCGAGCGCCTGACCGAACCCCGGCGGCGCCGCTACTGCGGCACGCGCAGTACCTGCCCCGGAAAGATCAGGTTCGGATTGCTCAACTGATTCCGGTTGGCCTCGAACAGGCGCGGGAACAGCGCCGGGTTGCCGTAGAAGTGCTGGGCGATTCCCGAGAGCGTGTCCCCCGGCTGCACGGTGTACTGAGCAAAGCCGTGGTACGGGTCGAGCAGCGCCCGGCCGAAGACGATCGGCACCACCACCTTGTTCAGCTCGGTCCCGTCCCCCTTGGCCGACGCCTCGAAGACTTCGAGCGTGCCCTGCGGTGTCGCCGGGATGCCGCCAAGCGGCAGCGTGGTCTGGTAGTTGCCCCAGACGCCGGTTCCGCCCGCCATGACCGGGGTCTCGGTCAGTTGCGCACCATTGCCGTCGCGGACGCGGGCGGTGATCACCCCCTCGAAGCCGGTGCCAACGCCGGCGAGCTGGACCGGGTCATCAACGAGGTCCTGCGGCTGAGGCTGGCGGACGCTGATGGGCGGAAACCCACTCATGGCAACCTCCTCTCCGGCCAGGGCGATGCGGACCGGGTGCCTGCAGTCTACGGCGCAACGGTGGCCACGTCCAATCGTCGCGACGGTCAGGGGTAGAGTAGGAGACTGGCGCGGTAGTCGTGTTGGTCCGGCGCTGTCCCGGCTCACCTTGCGCAGGCTCGGCAGACCCGAGACCCGACCCCGTTTCCAGCCTCCCCTCATCAAACCGGGCATGCGATTCTCCCGCACCCGGCTTTCCGAAGTCTTTCACCGCACCGCTGTCGGCGTCGCCCGATACCACGAGACCGTTCCCGCCAGTTCATACACGCCGAGGGCACGGAAGAACGCCAACGGATGGCGTCCCCACCCTCGACCGTGCCGCCCCGCCTTCTTGCTCAGGAACAGACCCAGGCGTTCCCGAACGTAGCTGTCCACCTGGCCTAGCTGCCGGCTGGCGTTACCGACCCGAAAGTAGGCACCCCAACCCCGTAGGACAACGTTCAGTTCCGTCACAATCGCCTGGACCGGTTCCGGCAGGCGATGCCGGGGGGCAGTGATCGCTTTGACACGGTCACGTACCCGCTGCATCGCACGACGGCTGGGCCAGCGTTGCAGGTACCGCCGCCCGCGATACCGCCATGACTCGACCTTGCGGCAATGGAAGCCCAGGAAGTCGAACCCCTGTTGCCCATCCCCCACAAACACCACTCGTGTCTTGGTGGGATGGAGCCGCAGCCCGAGCCGGTTGAGGATGACCCCCACCCGGCGCAGCGCTTCCTGCGCGTCCCGTTCCGTCCGGCAGAGCACAACGAAGTCGTCGGCGTACCGTACCAACTGGCCCAGACGGCCGCAGCGGTCCTCCCAGAGCCGGTCCAGCTCATGGAGCACCACGTTGGCCAGTAACGGGGAGATGACCGAACCCTGGCTGATGCCCTGCTCGGTGGGAACAAACTCCCCGCCGTCCAACGCACCCGCTCGCTGCCACTGGCGCAGCAGCTTCAGCAGCCGCCGGTCGCTGATGCGCCGTGCCACCAATTGGTCGACCACGCGCTGATCGATTTCGTCGAAGAACGCCGCGATATCGGCGTCCATCACCCAGTTCTGGCCACGGTTCACCCCCTGACGGATCGCTTCCATCGCCTGGTGAGCGCTCCGCTTCGGTCGGAACCCGTACGAACTGCCACGAAAGTCCGCCTCGAACACCGGCTCCAGCACCACCTTTGCAGCGGCCTGGACAACCCGGTCTCGGACGGCTGGAATCCCTAACACCCGCTCGCGCCCGTCTGCCTTCGGGATCCGCACCCGCCGCACAGGGCGTGGCCGGTACCTCCCCGCCCGCAGTTCGGTGGCGAGCGTCGCCAGAAACCCCTCGATCCCACCCTGCTCGATGTCCTTGATGGTTTGCCCATCCACGCCGGCTGCCCCAGCGTTCGCCTTCACCTCCTGCCACGCTCGCGCCAGGATGTCCTCGCGGTACACCTTGTCGTAGAGCGCATGGAACCGCCGCGCGGCATCCGCCTTCGCGGCCCGGTACAGTGCCCGTTGGAGTTCTCGCACCCTGTCGCGGGTGTCACTAGCCTTGTCGGCAATCACCAGCGCTTACCTCCACCGAGCACGCAGACCAAGTACGGCCCCTTCCCTCCGTCCGGGTTCTGTTGTCCCGAACCTCACCAGTACTACGGGCCGCTCCGACTCCCGCTCCGCGCTTACCCCTTTCACGGGGACACCGCTTATAGGGCTCGCTGCTCCCAGTCCCCGCTGCGGATGGCACCCGCTGCGGCTCACTGCTGGGGCGAAGACGGGTCTCTCCTGTTCCCCTGATGGCTGTCCCACCGTTCCGCCTCCTCTACGCCGCCGGGTTCTTGGGGGCTGCTCGTCCAAGTCCTTCACCCCGTCCATGGCCTTTGCCAAATCACACCAGGCTCGGCTCCCGGTTGGTCCCGTTGCCGGGGAACTATTCTCGACGCGGCAGACTTCGCTTCATGCTGCGGACCGGTGGCTTGCACCCTCCCACGGAGGGCTTGACCCCGCGCTTCGCCGCCCGAGTCTCCGCGGACGTCGGCGGGCTGCTACAAAGGTGGCTTGGTCCCTCCTTTGGCCGGACTTCCACCGGCTAGTCATCAGGAGCTTGGCAGGACGCACTGCGGTTCATAGTTTTGCGTCCACGCTTGCAGACCAACAGCGAGCAAGCTGGCAACACGCCCAACGCACACGGTGTAGTCTGACGCGATGCCCACGCCGGACCGCGCCCACGTCCCGGATCGGCGAAGAACTGCTACTGCCATGATGTACACTTGAGCGTATAATCCCTCCTGTGCATGTGCGTTACTTGATCGGTATACGCGACAGGAGAACGGGGGCTACGGTGACCAAACGGATGTCCGTCAAAGAGGCCCGCGAGAACTTCTCTGATCTCTTGGGCATGGTCTACTACGGCAAGGAGCCGGTGATCGTCGAGCGCAAGGGCAAGCCGATGGCGGTCCTGATTAGCCCGGAACAGTACGAGCGCTACGAGCGGCAGGTGATGCAGCGGTTCGGCCAGGTGCTGGACGAGCTGCACAACGTCAACGCCGGCACCGACCCGGACGAAATCCAGCGCGACGTCGATGAGGCGGTTGCGGAGGTTCGCCGCGAGCAGTATGAGCGCGAGCACGTCCGGTAAGCTGGTCCGCGCGACGCTCGACACCAACCTGTTCGTCAGTGGCCTGATTCGCCCGGGTCTGCCGGCGCTTCTCCTGGATGCCTGGCTCGCCCGCCTCTTCCGGCTGGTGACCTCGGAACCGTTGCGCGAGGAAGTGGCGGGCCTCCTGGTGCGCCCCAAATTCCAGCGCTACGGCTTCACCACCGAGCGTGTCGGTGGCATCCTCGATGCCCTGGCAGCGGCCGAGCAAGCGATTCCCCTTGCTCAGATCCCTGTCAGCGTGCGCGACCCCAAAGACGTCAAGGTGCTGGCCTGTGCTCTTGGTGGCCGGGTGGACTATCTGGTCACCGGGGACGACGATTTGCATGTCTTGCAGGGACAACCATCCCTGCGCAACCTGCGCATCGTCAGCGCTCGGGAGTTTTTAACCATCATTGGCAGCATAGGCGACAAATTGGACGATGAAAGCGATACAAGGACGATCTCTCGAATCAGGCGGCTAACCGCGCCCGCATGGCGCCGCAATCATCGCGCGGGCACGACCCTGAAC
>JALZAI010000210.1 GCA_030948475.1 Actinomycetota bacterium | reverse complement strand
GACCGAGACCGAGCACACCCAGGACGGCCAGGTACAGGCCGCCCGATCACGGCACGCAGCACGCCGGGATCACCGATCGAGGACCGCAGGCTGTCGTTGGGTAGGAAGGCCTGGAACGCGTAGTAGGCGGCAAAGCTGGACGAATTGCAAGGACGATGGCGGTCGCGGCGACGACGGTTGCTTTCGCGGCGAGGACGAGCCGCCGCTGCGGGACGGCGGACAGGGTCGCGCGGATCATGCCGGTGCCGTACTCGCTGGTGATGACCAGCGCGCCCAGCACACCGAACGCGGCATCACCAGCGCTTCCTGCCCGGCGGTTTCTCGGATTTTGAGGTCTTAGAGGGTGGTTCCGGCGCAGGGACCCTCCACCGCTTCAAGGTGAGGGCCGGCGGTAGCACACGCGAGTACACGATGCGGGTTGACAAGCCCGAGCTGGGCCGGGTGATCACCGAGGCCGATCCGGGCTCGTCGCTGGTGACGACTTTCACCGTGATTCCTTCGGCGGACATCTGCCGCGTGCTGATCGCGTCGAGCTGGGACGGTGCCGCGGGCATCGGGGTTTCTTCGAGCGACTCTTTGCCCCTCGTGTGATGCGTGGGATGTACGCCGACGAGCTGGCGCGGCTTGACCGCTACACGCGCGAGCAGGCCGCAGCCCCGTGAATCGCCGCCGAGGGTGCTGGCTGGTTCCGGCCAACGTCATCCGGATGGCGCCAGCATCCCGAATCGTCCCGCTCATCGATCCGCATCTGACACAGATCGATGACGCACCCATCGTGCCCGGAGAAGCCGATCGATGTGCCGCAGCCGGTTCCGAATTCGCGACGGGGGAGAGCGAAGCGCGAATCGACGGCTTCCACACGGTCTGGCGCTCCGGGGTCGGCGCCGAGGGTTTCGCTGTCAATGCCCGCAGTTCAGGGCGAGGTCGATGCCCAGGGGCCGACGCCGCTGATGCGTTCGATGGAGTGGCGCAGGACATAGCCGGGACCCTTCGGTGCCGGGAACTCTGCGTCAGGGGACATGTAGACCTTCGCCAAGTCGTTGAGCAGATCCCATGCTTTGTCGCTGGGCTGAACGGCTGCCCGCGCCCGCACCACGGCGTACTCGTTCAAGAAGACGCCGGGTACCCGCGGAGCATCGAAGGACAACACGACCCGCGGGTCGCGCTCGACGTTGCGCAGTTTCGCCTGCCACGACATGTGACCACTGACGAGATCATCGCCGTCCAGCCCGATCCAGATGACGGTCACCTGCGGGCTCGCGTCGGCGTTGATGGTGCTCAGGTGTGCCATGGGCCCGGACGCGATCAGGTCTCGCAGTTCACGCGGCAGACCGCTCATGACGTGATCGTGGCTGTCACCACCCCACGGTGTCAATCGTCCGCGCACGGCTCATCGCGCAGCTGAGCCGACACGAGACACGTGTTGCCGTGCGCGCCGTAAGCACGAGGCGGTCAACTGCTCGATTGGCGGGCAGAGCCGCCACGCCGCTGGTCACCTGGACCGGGTGACGTTTCTTGTTGCGGCTGCACGCCACCGGGATGTCCATCGCGGACATGCAGACCTCGCGCAGCTACGCTGACCGGCACAGCAGCATCGGCGCCCGAATCGAGCTGCTCCTCGCTGACCGCGAGATGTCCGGTGGCACATCGCCGAACTCTTGGTGCCACCTCCGTGCTTTCGACACCAAGATCGACCACTACCAGGTCCTGCTCGAGGAACGGACCGGAACCGACACCCATGACGACCCGAGCAGCGACCAGTCCAGCCCGAGCGCCCGCACTGAGGTCGGCGACGGGGGTCGACCAGGCTCGCTACGAGCGCGGCGCACAGGTCCTGGCCGCGGTCGACGGCGACGCTGGGCAGCGGGTGGTCGACGCCCTGGCCGACTCGCCCCGGCACTGGCGCACCATGTCGTTGCCTACGGCTTCGGCGATGTGTTCGCCCGCCCCGGGACTGAGCCCGGCCCAGCGCGCGGCGCGACAGCCGAGCTCGAGGTTCATTTCAACGCCGCGCTCAACGTCGGGCTCAGCCCGGTAGAGATTGTCGAAGCCATCATCCACGCTGCGGTGTACTGCGGCTTCCCCAAAGCCCTCAACGCGACCTTCGCCGCCAAACGAGTCTTCGCCGAACGCGACCTTCTCCCCGTCCAGCCCCCTGCGGCCGGCTGACACCCGCGAGGAAACCCGCTGACCGGGACGGCACATGGGATCGCCTGTTCGTTCACCGCTGTCCCAGAGCGCGATCGGCTACCGGGCCAGCGCCTTACGCTGCCAACGGGCGGCGCGGGCCGGCGGCCGGCCAGGGTGTGGGGGAA
>JALZAI010000196.1 GCA_030948475.1 Actinomycetota bacterium | reverse complement strand
GACCGAGCCGGGCGCGCTGTCGCGTGGTGCTTCGTCTCCGGTGTCGTCCTCGGCGCGCCGGTGGTCTGCCTGATCGGTGGTGCCTACGTCGCCGAGCTGGTCGGCGGCGGCCGCAGCCGGACCGTGCTGGTGGCCGCGGTACTGCTGCTGGTCGTCGTGGCGTTGACGCTCGGCGGCGCGCGGACCACCACCGGCGCGCAGCTCGCGCTCGTCGCGGTCCTGGTCGTGCTGGTCGCCCTCGCGGTCGCGGGATCGGCTCCTCATGCGCGGCTTGCGAACTGGCATCCATTCGCGCCGCACGGTTGGAGCTCCATCGGCAGCGCCGCGTCGGTGCTGATGCTGTCCTTCGTCGGATGGGAGGCGATCGCCCCGCTGACCGCTCGGCTGCGCAACCCGGGCCGTCAGCTGCCCCGCGTGATCGGCGCCGCGTTCGCGGTGACTTCGACGGTCTACCTCGCGCTCAGCGTGGCAACAGTGGCCGTACTCGGCCCGCATGCCGGTGGTGCAGTGCCCCTGGCCGCCTTGCTGCGCCTGGCCATCGGACCCCTCGGGACGTTCGTCGCCGCCCTGGCCGCGATCGCAATCACCCTGGCAGCGACGAACGCATACCTCTCCGGTGCCGGCGAGCTGCTCGCCGAGCTGCGCGAACACCGCGGCGCCGAGCCGGCGCGGGCAGGTCGACTCCAGGCCGGGATAGCGGTGACCGGCATGGTGCTGCTCGCCGCTGTGGCCGCACACCTGGTCTCAACAGTGCAGCTGGTCGCGCTGCCTACCACGCTGTTCCTGACCGTGTACCTCGGTTGCACCATCTCGGCGGCGAAGATTCTCACCGGCCCGGCGCGGGTCGCCGCGGCAGCGTCGGTCCTCGCGGTGACAGTCGTGCTCGGGTTCAGCGGGTGGGCGCTGCTGGTGGCGCCTGCGGTCGTGCTTGCCTCGGTTCTGGCCGCATCGGCGGCTCGTGTGCGCCGAGTCACCGGAGTGACGGATTCCGTCGCGAGTGACTGCGTGAGACTCGGAATCCGTTGTTGATGCGGGGCTTGCCCGTCGGTAGCGTAAGCGCGACAACCCTCCCGGAGGCGATCTCATGAGTGACAAGCGGACAGTGCAGAACTTCATCGACGGCAAGTCGTGCGACGCCAAGGACGGCCGGCGCTTCGACCTGATCGATCCCACCAACGGCGAGGTGTTCGGCTCCTCGCCGGTGTCCGGCCAGGAGGACGTCGACGCCGCGTACGCGGCGGCAGGGAAGGCGTTCGAGTCCTGGCGCGACAGCACGCCCTCGGAGCGGCAGCGGGCGATGCTGAAGTTCGCGGACGCGCTGGAAGAGCGCGCCGAGGAGCTCATCGCCGCGGAGTGCCAGAACACCGGTAAGCCGATCGAGCTGACCCGCACCGAGGAGGTCCCGCCGGCACTGGATCAGATCCGCTTCTTCGCCGGGGCCGCGCGCCTGCTCGAGGGACGCAGCGCCGGGGAGTACCTGGCCGGGCACACGTCCTACATCCGGCGCGAGCCGATAGGCGTCGTCGGCCAGGTGACACCGTGGAACTACCCGATGATGATGGCAGTCTGGAAGTTCGCGCCCGCGCTCGCCGCCGGCAACTGCGTCGTGCTCAAACCCAGTGACACCACGCCCGTCTCGTCCACGCTGATGGCCGAGATCGCGGCCGAGTTCGTGCCGCCCGGCGTGTTCAACGTGGTGTGCGGCGACCGGGACACCGGTCGCGCAGTCGTCTCGCACAAGACGCCGTCGATGGTGTCGATCACCGGCTCCACGCGCGCCGGCTACGAGGTCGCCGAGGCCGCCGCCAAGGACCTCAAGCGCACCCACCTGGAACTGGGCGGCAAGGCACCGGTGATCGTCTTCGACGACGCCGATCTCGAGCACGCCGCCGAGAACATCGCGATCGCCGGTTACTTCAACGCCGGCCAGGACTGCACGGCGGCTACCCGGGTGCTGGCCGGCCCGCGGATCGCCGACGACTTCGCCGCCGCCCTCGCCGAGCAGGCCAAGAACACCAAGACCGGCATGCCCGACGACGCGGACGTCCTCTACGGACCGCTCAACAGCGCCAATCAGCTCGATCGGGTCGGCGGCATGCTCGAGGACATCCCCGACCACGCCAGCCTGCTCGCCGGCGGATCGCGGCAGGGGGACAAGGGCTACTTCTGGCAGCCCACGATCATCAGCAACCTCAAGCAGGACGACAACCTGATCCAGAACGAGATCTTCGGCCCGGTGATCACCGTGCAGGCCTTCGCCGACGAGGACGAGGCGGTGCGCTGGGCCAACGACATCGAGTACGGGCTGGCGTCCTCGGTGTGGACGAAGGATCATGGCCGGGCGATGCGGGTCAGCCGGCGCCTGGACTTCGGCTGCGTCTGGGTGAACGCGCACATCCCGATCGTCGCCGAAATGCCCCACGGTGGGTTCAAGCACAGCGGCTACGGCAAGGATCTCTCGGTGTACGGCCTGGAGGACTACACCCGGATCAAGCACGTAATGCACAACATCGACGTGTAGCAACACCGGATCGTGCCCTTGTCGAATTGCACGATGATGTCGCGAGACTCGTGCCAACCTGGGTCACGCGGGCGCGATCTCGACGTCGGCCGCGCGTAGTGCGTCGATGCGCTGCGCGAGCGGCCACTCGGGACGTCCCGGTCGAAGCCAGAGGCCGGAGCCGTCGGTGAAGGCCAGCCATACCCCGTCCGCGCTCGCCCGGACCGTGACGTCCGCGCGCGGCGCGCTCCACACCACGACCAGCGCGGGGCTGCCGCTCGGTGTCCGCTCGTCCAGGCCCTTGGTGAGGGCGGTGTCGTTGGCCAGCGACGTGCCGAGCTGGCGGGCCGCGTTGCCGAGGTCGCGAACGATGCCCTCGCTGGGCGCGGCCCGCTGCGGCGTCGCCCGCCAGGCGCGCGCTGCCGCGACCGTCATGGTCACCAGCCAGCGCCGGTCGGTGACATAGAGGAAGGAGGCCTCCTTCGCGACGTCGGCCCAGCAGCGCACCAGCCGCAGGGCGAGTGACCCCGGCTCTCCGATCGTGCTCTGCCGCGCCCGTTCTAGTGCTTGGTCGCGCGGCTCGTCGGACGTCTGGCCGGGTACGGTCATCGAGTTCCAGCGATCGGTGACGCGCAGCATCGCGCCCGCGACCTTGTTCTTGGACTTCTGCGCTTCGGCGAGCAGCTCCTCGTGAGTCAGCGCGGTCGGGTCGACCTCGGCGATCGGACGCAGCCCGGTCGCCACGACCAACGGCTCGTCGAAGGACAGGCCGCGGACGATGGCCTCGCGGACCGCGATCAGAGCGTCGGTGGAGCTCATCCCCGTCCTCGCTGCGCTCCGGGCGGGCATGCGGAGACGCAATGCCGCCAGTTCGCTCCACAAGCCTCGCTCATGCCCAGCACACTGCCACAGTCGTTCCCAGCCCCTACGATCTGAGTCAGTCACCGCAAGTGGGG
>JALZAI010000385.1 GCA_030948475.1 Actinomycetota bacterium | reverse complement strand
TCCCTGAGCCGCTCGCGAAGCGGTAGCGGAACCCGTGGGCTCCCATAACCCACGCCGAGGAAGCCCAGACCGGTAGCGCTCAGCCGCTGGCAACCTGATCGACATGCGGTAGGCGAAGCTTTGCAGTGCATGTCACCGATGTCAAGAGTCCGATACAGAATCGATAGGCGGCGTCAGCGCCTCACGCGTTTAGGCATACACACGACGATCAAGCTTAGTCCGAACACTCGTCCAGTCGGTGTTGACATCGGTGACATGGTGCGTCACGCTGTCGGTACGTGGCGCGACGAACAGTTAACAGCCGTGTTGCCTCACGCCCCGCAGGTTGTCGCCGGCCTTCGACCTATGCAGCCCAGCAACGTTCCAGATTAGGGGAGTGACGCCATGACAGACGCCGTCCTGGAAGCGCGCAACATCAGCAAGGCCTACGGCCACGTCACCGCACTCGACAACGTGAATTTCGCCGTGCGTCCCGGAGAGGTGGTCGCGCTCATCGGCGACAACGGCGCCGGAAAGAGCACGCTGGTCAAGATCTTGGCGGGCACCGAGTCGCCCAGCGCCGGCGAGACCGTGATCGACGGTCATCCCATCACGATCGCCGGCCCAATCGACGCACGGCGACACGGTATCGAAACTGTGTATCAGGACCTGGCGCTGGCTCCGCACCTCAACCCGGTCCAGAACATGTACCTGGGGCGGGAGGTCATGCGAGCAGGCATCATGGGGCGGCTGGGGTTCATGAACAAGGACGAGATGCTTCGCGGTAGCAAAGCAGCCTTCGCCGATCTCGGCGCCACCGTTCGCAACTACTCCGGAAGCATCGGAGCGATGTCGGGAGGGCAAAAGCAAGCAGTGGCCGTGGCGCGGGCGGCCGCCTGGGCAAGCAAGGTGATCCTCCTCGACGAACCCACTGCCGCGCTCGGCGTGGTCCAGACTCAGGGCGTGCTCGACCTCATTCGCCGAGTACGTGACCGCGGGCTCGGCGTGGTGTTTATCAGTCACTCGATGCCGCACGTCATGAACGTCGCGGACGAGATCCAGGTGCTACGCCTCGGACGTCGCGTCGCCGTCTACCGAGCTCAGGACACGTCCATGGAACAGCTCGTCGGTGCAATGACCGGAGCGGTAACGCAGGAGGGACACCAATGACCGAGCCAACGACCGCACAGGAGGCACCGGCGTCGTCATCGCCGGTCGAGGACGCTCCGAAAGGGCGGGTGGCTCGCCTGGCGCGCCTGCAAGCATTGCAGATCATCATCGTGCTGGCCGTCGTCATCGTGATCTTCTCGGTGTTGAAGCCGTCGAACTTCCTCACCGTGTTCAACCTGCGCGGCATCGTCATCAACACCTCGATCCTCGCCGTGCTGGGCGTCGGCATGACCTTCGTGATCATCACAGGAGGGATCGACCTGTCTGTCGGCAGCATTCTCGTCTTCAGCGGCGTCGTTGCCGACAAGGCGATGTCCGGCATGGGAGGCCAAGGGTGGGGCGCCTCGCTCGTGGGTTTGATCATCGCGCTCGCGTGCGGGCTTGGCTGGGGAGTCGTGAACGGAGTGCTGATCGCACGAGCGAAGGTGCCCCCGCTGATCGTCACGCTCGGCTCGCTCGGCATGGCACTCGGGCTTGCGCAGGTGATCACCGGCGGCGTTGATCTCCGCGACGTTCCGGCGGTACTGGTGAACAAGATCGGCTTTGGCAACCTCTTCTGGCAGGTGCCGAACCTCTCGGTGATCGTCGCGGTCGTGGTCGTCATCGGCATCGTGATTTTGCACCGCACGCGATTCGGGCTCCAGACCTATGCGGTCGGTTCGAACCCGGAAGCAGGACGGCGGGTGGGCCTGAACGTGGGACGTCATCTGATCAAGATCTACGGCCTCTCCGGGCTCCTCGCCGGACTCGCGGGCTTTCTCAACCTGGCGTTCTATCAGTCGACCACGATCGGCGGCCAGAGCAACACGAACCTCAACGTCATCGCCGGCGTCGTCATCGGCGGAACCAGCCTGTTCGGCGGATACGGCTCGATCTTCGGAAGCATCATTGGCCTGTTCATCCCCGCCACGCTGCAAAACGGGTTCGTGATCGTGGGCATCCAACCGTTCTGGCAGCAGGTTGTCGTCGGCGCCGTCCTGATCGCCGCCGTCTGGGTGGACCAGACGCGACGCGTTGCTGCACTCCGCGGCGGACGGGTCGGGCTCGGCGCATTGCTGAGCCGCTTCACGACGCGACCACCGACGACGACAGCGCGGAACTGACCCAGTCGGCGTCGGTGCTATGTGCATCCGCCTCCGAGCGCCGACCGACACCCCGGTCAACCGACTTCGGCCCGAAGAACGACTCCCATGACCGCCGTCCTCCCTGATGCGACGGGTCGGTTTGGGCCGACAGCACTGGGCATCGACCTCGGTACGAGCTCGGCGAAGGCCGTGGTCATCGATACCGACGGCCGGCTGCTCGCCCAAGCATCCGCCGACTATGCCCTACTGGCCCGTGAACACGGATGGGCCGAGACCGAACCGGCTGACTGGTGGGCAGCCGTAGCCCGATGCGTCCGCGCGGCTGTCGGTCGAGCCGGCGCTCAGCCGGCCGCTATCGGGCTGTCCGGTCAGATGCACGGCCTCGTCCTGGTTGACCAATGCGCCGTCCCGATCCGGTCCGCGCTGTTATGGGCCGACGGCCGGGCGGTGGACGTGCTCGCGAAATACCGCGCGTTGGACTCGTCGCTGCGTGCGCGACTGGCCAATCCGCTGGTCCCGAGGATGGCCGGCCCACTGCTCGCCTGGGTCGCAAAGCACGAACCCGGCAACTATGCGAAAGCACGGTGGGCGCTGCAGCCGAAGGACTGGCTACGAAGTCAGCTCACCGCGCGCGTCGTCGCCGAGCCTAGCGACGCCTCCGCCACGCTGCTCTACGACGTCATAGGCGATCGATGGGACTTCGACCTGATGTCCGCGTTGGGCCTAGCGCCGCATCTCCTGGCGCCACTGCTCGAGGACTCGGCACAGCTCGCCGGCACGCTCACCCGCATCGCGGCCGATGAGCTGGGCCTCCCCGCCGGAATCGCGGTCGCGGCCGGCGCAGGCGACACCGCGGCCGCCGCCCTCGGCAGCGGGGTCCTCCATCCTGACGACGTACAGCTCACGGTTGGGACCGGCGCACAGATCGTGCGACCGCTTGCCGCGCCGATCAGCCGCGCGTCGTCCGGCGTTCACTTGTATCGATCGGCCTTTCCTGCCGGCTGGTACCACATGGGTGCGTGCACGAATGCGGGGATCACGCTGAACTCGGCCCGTCAGGCGGTGAACGCCTCGTGGGCCGAGCTTTACGCAAGCCTCGACGAGCCGATCCGCGGCACTGATCCACTCTTCATCCCGCACCTCACCGGCGAGCGCACCCCCTATCTGAACCCGGATCTGCGAGCGTCGTGGACCGGGCTGTCTCTCGCGCACGACCGGAAGACCATCTTGCGATCGGTCCTCGAGGGCGTTGCTTACGCGATCTCCGAAGCACTCGCCGCCCTCGTCGACTCCGAACTGCCGCCTAGGCTTCGGCTGGCCGGCGGCGGCACGGTGACGCACGGTTGGCGGCAGCTCCTGTCTACGGTGCTCGGGATTGCGTTGTACGCGGTCGATACCCCAGCCGCTTCCGGACGCGGGGCGGCCCTACTGGGTGGGCGTGTCGCTGGACTCGCGTCGAACGACGATCTCACCGGACGGCTCGCTCCGAAGATCGACCTCGTAGCCGAGCCGCAAGCCGAGGTCCGCACGATTACCGAAGACAGACGCGAGCGCTTTCACGAACTGGTGTGTCGGCTGGGCAGCACCCCCGGCCACGGCCCCGCACAACCCGATCCGGCACCGACGGTCCAGCTCGGAGGAACTCCCGCATGACCGCGCTCGATCAGAACCACGTCGCACACCTTGATCCGGCGGTGGCCGTACCGAGCTACGACCGCGCAGCTGTCATGGCCGGCATCGCACATCTCGGCGTCGGTGGCTTTCACCGGGCACACCAGGCGAAGTACCTCGACGCCCTGATGAATGCAGGCAAGGCGCTGGACTGGGGCATTCACGGCGTCGGCCTGCAGCCGTCCAACTGGATGATGCGTGACGCCCTTGCGGCCCAGGACAACCTGTACACCCTGGTCACTCGCCACAACGACGGCACGTGGGACGCACGCGTCATCGGATCGATCGTCGGGTATTCGCTCGCGCCCGACAACGCTGGCGCCGTGCTCGAGAAGCTGTCCGACCCGCGGATTCGCATCGTCTCCCTCACGGTCACCGAAGGTGGGTACAACATCGATTCCGCCACCGGACGCTTCGATCCGGCGAACGACCTCGTTAAGGCGGACCTGCGCCGCGACGCGGCTCCGCGCACCATGTTCGGTCTCGTGGTCGAAGCGCTTGCCCGCCGTCGGGCTCGCGCCGTCCCCGCATTCACCGTTGTCTCGTGCGACAACATCCAGGGGAACGGGCACGTCACCGAGGAGGTCATCACCAGCTTCGCGAGATTGAGGGACTCCGACCTCGCATCGTGGATAAGCGACAACGTCCGCTTTCCGAACTCGATGGTCGACCGGATCACGCCGCAGACCACGGACGAGGATCGGGCCGAGTTGGCGCGTCGCTTCGCCGTTGAGGATCGCTGGCCGGTCCTGTGCGAACCGTTCACCCAGTGGGTCATAGAAGACAGCTTCAGCGACGGGCGGCCCCCGCTCGAGGACGCAGGCGTGCAGCTCGTTCGGAACGTTGAGCCGTACGAGCTCATGAAGCTCCGCATGCTCAACGCGAGCCATCAGGCGCTGTGTTATTCCGGGCACCTCGTGGGCTACCACATGGTGCACGAGGTGACCAGCGACCCGTTGTTCGCGCAGTTCCTTCTTGACTACATGCTGAACGAAGCGATCCCCACCCTGAAGCCGGTTCCCGGCGTCGACCTCCAGCACTACGCCCATGAACTCATCGAGCGGTTCGCCAATCCCGAGCTGCGGGACATGGTTGCGCGCCTGTGCGCAAACACGTCCGACCTCATCCCGAAGTTCCTCCTTCCAGTCATCAGGGCGCAGCTGGGCGCCGACCGATCAATCGTGCGCTCGGTCGCCGTCATCGCATGCTGGGCCCGCTACGCCGAAGGCGTCGACGAGCAGGGCAATCGCTACGCGATAGACGATGCGCTGGAGCCTCAGCTTCGAGCCGCCGCGGCGCGCCAGCAGCACCATCCTCTTGCCTTCCTCGAGGACAACAGGAGCCTGTTCGGCGACCTGGTCGACAACACGATCTTCTCTGGGTTGTACGCGGCGCTGCTCGGATCCATCCGTGAGCGCGGCGTGCGCAGCACACTCGCCGCGCTGAATAGCTACGAGCCAGGGGCCAGATCTCTTACCGATCGGCCCGCCGGATCGGCACGTGTGGATGCGCCCCCGGCGAACCGATTCACCGCGCGCTGAGCCCAGACCCCGCACGGCGCCGCATCACCGAAGGAGCAGACGATGCATGACTTCAAAGGCAAGACGATCCTTGTCACCGGAGCGAGCGGAGGAATCGGCGGCGCGACAGTGCGAAAGCTCGCCGCGCGCGGAGCGTCGGTGATTGCCGCGGCCCGGGACGCCTCGTCGCTCGAGCCGATTGTGAGCGAGACGGGCGCAGTCGCGGTCCCGTTCGATCTCACGTCCGAGGAGAGCGTCGCCGGCGCGATCTCCGATCTCGACCTGTGGGGTGTCGTGAACTGCGGCGGCTTCGGCGGCGAGATCGCCAGCCCGCAGGACACCGACATCGCCATTTTCGACAAAGTCATCTCGATCAATGCGCGGGGCGCGTTACTCGTCACCAAATACGCTGCCCGCACGATGATTCGCCTCGGAAACGGCGGATCAATCGTGAACGTGTCAAGCCAGGCGAGCCTCGCGGCGCTCAACGGCCACATCTCCTACGGATCGTCGAAAGCCGCGCTGGACAACATCACCCGCGTCTCCGCGCTCGAACTCGGCCAGTACGGCATCCGGGTCAACAGCGTGAACCCGACCGTCGTCATGACCGACATGTCGGCCTTCTACTGGGGCCGCCCGGACATCGCCGGACCGTTCCTCGAGCAGATGCCGCTGCACAAGTGGGCCACCGAGGACGACATCGCCGGACCGATCGCCTTCCTGCTCGGCGACGAGGCGGCCATGATTTCGGGCGTCAGTCTTCCGATCGACGGGGGGTACACCAGCCGCTGAACGCACGACCCTGTCCATTCGTTGCGGCCCTTACCGAACCTGGGTCATCAGCGCAGCTCGCGCGGCCGTAGGGCGCGGCCCGTCCGGTCAGTGATCGGCGAGAGTCACGAACTGAGCAGTCGTCCGGACCGGGAAACGGCACGAGGTCCGCTTTCGAATCGCCGCCGAGCGATTGCGGGGGCGAGCCGAAGCGGCAAGGGGGGTGCGTCACCAACCCCTGCGCGTTCTTCGCCCCGAATTCCGGTCCTTCACGGCTGCGCAACCATTCAGCGGTGCACCAATGGCGCACGAAAAATGATCGCTGAAAGGGTTATCTGGCCCATATT
>JALZAI010000174.1 GCA_030948475.1 Actinomycetota bacterium | reverse complement strand
TGGCCGTCGCTGGGAGGTGTCTCGTGAGCCCGCTTGACGATCAGCTGGGCGACTACCTGCGGATCCGCAGGGCGCTCGGCTACAAACTCGCGCGCACCGAGAAGCTCCTGCTCCAGTTCATCGCGTTCCTGGAAGAGCGCGGCGAGCGCGTGATCACGATCGAGAACACGCTCGCGTGGGTGACGCTGCCCGGCGGCAGCGACAGCTGGCGGACGTTGCGGCTCTCGGCGGTGCGCGGGTTCGCCGCCTACCTGCACGCGCTCGATGACACTCACCGGGTGCCGCCGGCCGATCTGTGCCCGAACCGGCCGGCGCGCGCGACCCCATACCTCTATTCCGCTCAGGAGATCGCCGCGCTGATGGCGGCGACCGTGATCCTCCGCGGCCGGCTGCGCCAAGCCACTTATCGAACGCTGATCGGGCTGCTGGCGGTCAGCGGCATGCGCGTCGGCGAGGCGATCCGGCTGGACCGCGACGACGTCGATCTCGCGAATGGCGTGCTGACCGTCCGCGACACCAAGTTCGGCAAATCGCGCGAGCTGCCCGTCCACCCCTCCACCGTGAAAGCGCTGCGCGACTACGTCCGCGAGCGCGACCGGCTCTGCCCCGAGCCGACGACCTCGGCGGTGCTGGTCTCCCAAGCGGGAACCCGGCTGCTCTATTGCGCCGTGCACTCCACGTTCAAGCAGCTGCGCGACCACGCCGGTCTCAGGCCGCGTTCGGTGACCTGCCGCCCGAGGATTCACGACTTCAGGCACCGGTTCGCCGTGCAGACGCTGCTCGACTGGTACCAGTCAGGGGCTGATGTGCAGCCGCTGATGCCGCTGCTGTCCACATATCTCGGGCACACCCGGCCGAGCGACAGCTATTGGTATCTGACCGCCGCGCCGGAGCTGCTCGAACTCGCCGCCGACCGTCTCTCGCGCAATGAAGGACGCAGCTCATGAGCGCGCTCGCGCCGACCCTGCAGGCGTGGTTCACCGACCGGCTGATCGCCCAGCGCAACGTCAGCCCGCACACGATCCGTGCCTATCGCGACACGCTCCGGCTGCTGCTCGACTACGCCGAGGCCAGACTCGGACGCCAACCATCACAGCTCGACATCGCCGAGCTCGACGCGCCGCTGATCGCCGCGTTCCTCGACCACCTCGAGACCGAGCGCGCCAACAGCACCCGCACCCGCAACATGCGACTCGCGGCGATCCACTCGCTGTTCCGCTACGCCCAGCACCGCCACCCCGAACACGCCCAGGACATCGCCCGCGTGCTCGCGATCCCGCTCAAGCGGGCCGACCGCGCGATCGTCACGTTCCTCGACGAGAACGAGATCGAGGCGTTGCTCGACGCTCCCGACCGCAGCACCTGGACCGGCAGACGCGACCACGCGCTGCTCGTCCTGGCCGTCCAGACCGGACTGCGCGTCTCCGAACTCACCGGCCTCCGATGCGGCGACGTTCAGCTCACCACCGGACCACATGTCCGCTGCGCCGGGAAAGGTCGGAAGAGCCGGATCACGCCGCTAATCCCGACCACCACGGCGGTCCTCGAGGTCTGGCTCGCCGAGCGAGCCGGCGACCGCGAGGAGCCTGCGTTCCCGACCGCCCGCGGCGGCCGCCTCACTCGCGACGGGCTCGATCACCGGATCGCCAAGTACATCGACATCGCCGCCCAACGCTGCCCCACCCTGCACGAGAAGCGAGTCACCCCGCACACGCTCAGGCATACCGCGGCGATGCGCCTGTTGCACGCGGGCGTCGACACCACCGTGATTGCCTTGTGGTTGGGCCACGAGCGGGTCGACACCACGCAGATTTACCTCCACGCCGACCTCGCGCTCAAAGAGCGAGCGATCGCGCGGACGACCCCACCCGACACCCGTCCCGGGCGCTACAAGCCGCCCGACACGCTCCTCGCCTTCCTCCAAGCGCTCTGATTATCCCGACCCCGACCGGCCGGATGCGTCCACCACCCAAGGGTTCAGCAGATCGAGTCGGGATAACCCGGAGGTCTGGATAGTGCCGGTTATCGCGACGTCGCGATAACCGGCACAAGGAACGCAACGCGGTCGGTCTCCTGCCCGAACGCGACCGGCCGCGCGTCCTGGCCCGGATCCGAGGCGCATGGGCACTGACCGACGCCGCCGAAGCGCAGGAGCAGCTCGAGCGGCTCGCCTCAGAGCTGGAGCGCTCCTGGCCTGACGCTGGCGGTTCTCTGCGGGGAGGGTATGTCAGAGACGCTGACGCTGATGCGCCTCGGGATCGACGGCAAGCTCGCCAAGACGCTGTCCTCGACGAACCCGATCGAGTCGATGATCGAGATCGTCCGCCACACCCAGCGCAACGTCAAGTGCTGGCAGGACGGCGACATGCGCAAGCGCTGGACCGCCGCCGGGATGCTCCAGGCCGAGCAGCAGTTCCGCCGGATCGTCGGCTACGGCGACCTCGCCAAGCTCGTGACCGCGATCGAACAGCGACACCTCACCCTGAGAGGTCGACGATCAGTTTGCCGCTTCGCTTCACGGGGATCGCGCGTTCGGCGCAGTACTCGTAGAGCTCGCGGGCGCCGCTGACGCACAGTCTCGCCTTCAGCGACCCCGGAGCGTAGTAGATGCCGGCGTGGACGACGCCGCTGTTGTGGCTT
>JALZAI010000165.1 GCA_030948475.1 Actinomycetota bacterium | reverse complement strand
CCTCGACGCGGCCGAGCGCTGGCAGGAGAGCGATGCGGGTCCGGAGGCGGCGATGGCCCGCCAGGCGCCCGCGCACTGCGGGACCTGCGGGTTCTACCTGCCGCTGGCCGGATCGCTGCAGGCGGCGTTCGGCGTCTGCGGCAACGAGGTGACCGCCAGCGACGGACGGGTGGTCAGCGTCGAGTACGGCTGCGGCGCCCATTCGGAGGCGGTCGTGGATACACCGTCGCTGGCCGAGCCGAGCGGCGCCGTGTACGACGACGGGGACGAGTTCACCGCCAACTGACGCCCGCGCGAGAGTCGTCGCTCAACCTGGTGATCCGCGAGTCAACGCACCCGAGGGAACTAGATAGTTCGGCCATCGCGCTTGTGTTTGACCATGAGCGACCAGCCGACGATCCCGAGCACCGCGCCGGCCAGGCACGTCCACAGCCAGATGCGGTGATCATGCGAGCCCAGCCAGCCGTAGAACGGCAGCAGGACGAGGAATCCGAGCAGGAACACCCCGGTGCCGACGGCCGCGATGCGGCGCGTGTTCATCTGCACCGCCGGCGGCTGCACCAGCTCGCGCTTGTCAGGCACGCGTGCAGGATAAGCCCGACGGCGTCCGTCCCGCGAGTTGAAATGATCACGAGTCGTTAGCTAGACTAAGTAAATCATGATGACGGCGACGCGCAGCACGAACGCGGAACTCGCCTCCACCCTGCGCCCGTCGTTACTCCGGCTGACCCGGCTGATCCGTAACCAGCGCGCGGACATGTCGGTCACGCTCACCCAGCTCTCGGCCATGGGGACGCTGCACAAGCACGGCGCGATGAGCGCGGGCGAACTCGCCGCATGCGAGCGCGTCCAGCCGCCGTCGATGACCAAGGTGCTCGCGCATCTCGAAGAACGCGGGCTCGTCCGGCGCGAGGCGCACCCCGCCGACCGGCGCCAGGCGATCATCGCAATCACCGACGCCGGCCTGGCGCTTCTGGAGTCCGAACGGCGCTCGCGCGACGCCTGGCTGAGCCAGCGCGTCGCCCGCCTGACTTCCGACGAGCGCGCCCTGCTGCGCAAGATCGTCCCCGTGCTCGACAAGCTGGCCGAGCAGTGACCTCGGTCCTCCAACCTCCTGCCGCAGCAGTTTCCGCCGAACCCGAGCCACACCCCGGGATGTTGCGCTCGCTGCGGGTGCGCAACTACCGGCTGTACGCGTCCGGACAACTGATCTCGCTGACCGGGACCTGGATGCAACGGGTCGCGCAGGACTGGCTTGTCCTGGAACTCACCAACTCCGGCACCGCGCTCGGCATCATCACCGCGCTGCAGTTTGGACCGTCGCTCCTGCTCGGGCTCTGGGGCGGGGTCCTCGCGGACCGCTACAACAAGCGACACCTGCTGCTCATCACCCAGACCGGCATCGCCCTGGCGGCGCTGGTGCTCGGCGTGCTCGACGTCAGCGGAATCGTGCAGTACTGGCACGTGCTCGCGCTGGCCCTCGTGCTGGGCATGATCACTGCCATCGACACGCCCGTCCGGCAATCGTTCGTGGTAGAGATGATCGGCAAGGACGATCTGCCGAATGCCGTCGGCCTCAACTCCACGATCTTCAACACCGGACGCATCCTCGGCCCGGCCGTCGCCGGCGTGATGATCACCGCAGTCGGTACCGGCTGGGCGTTCATCGCGAATGCGCTGTCCTGCGTGGCGGTGCTGGCCGCGCTGAAGCTGATGCGTACATCCGAGCTGCATCCGTCCCCGCCGTTGCAGCGGGCGCGCGGGCAGCTGCGGGAGGGCCTGCAGTACGTGCGCGGACGTCCGGACCTGCTCCTGTCGATGGTGCTGATCTTCGTGATCGGGACGTTCGGGCTGAACTTCCAGATCACCACCGCGCTGATGGCCAAGCAGGTGTTCCATCGAAGTGCGTCCGGCTACGGGCTGTTGTCGACGATGCTGGCAGTGGGCGCGTTCGTCGGCGCGGTGCTCGCCACCCGCCGCACCAAGCGCCCCTCGCAGGTGTTCCTGCTCGCCGGCGCGACGGTGTTCGGCGTGCTCGAGGTCGCCGCGGGGCTGATGCCGAATTTCTGGGCGACGGCTGCCGTGCTCGTCCCGACCGGCCTGGCAATGCTCACCCTCACCACGGCGGCGAACTCGTCGGTGCAGCTCGCGGTGGCGCCGATGATGCGCGGGCGGGTCATGTCGCTGTATCTGGTCTGCTTCATGGGCGGGACGCCGCTCGGCGCGCCCATCGTCGGATGGCTGGCCGGGTTCGCCGGGCCACGCTGGGGCCTCATCGGCGGCGGGCTGATCTGTCTGGCCGCGATCCTCGGCATCGCACTGTCGTCTGCGTGGCACCGCGGGATGTCGCGCGCTGACGTCGCTTTCCGGCTGAGCGCCGCCGCGCACCGCTGACGGTTGGCCCCGTTGCGGCGCGACACGCCGCCAGGGAGACCGCTACGGGCCAAGACGAGACTGACCGGATGCGCGTTGTCGAGGTGAGCGATCCGGACGACCGACGCCTGGACGACTTCCGCGATCTCATCGATGCCGACGTGCGTCCCGATCGGCGCGGCGTCGTCATCGCCGAGGGCGTGAACGTGGTCGAGCGGTTGGCCGGCTCGCGGTACCCGATCCGGGCCGTGTTCGGAGTGCCGGCCCGGATCGACGCACTGCGCGCGGCGTTGTCCATGGTCGACGTGACCGCGTACATGGCCGACCGCTGGCTGCTCTCGGACGTCGTCGGGTTCCGGGTAACGCGCGGGGTGCTCGCCTCCGCGGGCCGTCCACCCGGCCCCGAGCTCGCGACACTGCTGGACGGCGCGCGGCGCGTGGCCGTGCTCGAAGCGCTCAATGACTTCGAGAATCTGGGCGCGGTGTTCCGCAATGCTGCCGCGTTCGGGGTGGACGCGGTGCTGCTGGACCCGCAGTGTGCCGACCCGCTGTACCGGCGCAGCGTGCGGGTGTCGATGGGCCACGCGCTCCGCGTGCCGTTCGCGGTGCTGCCGGAGCCGTGGCCGGGCTCGCTCGAGCTACTGCGTTCGCGCGGGTTCCGGCTGTTGGCGATGTCCCCGGGCGGGACCGCGGATCTGCGCGGGATCGAGGTGCCCCAGCGCTGGGCTGTGCTACTTGGCGCGGAGGGTCCGGGGCTGACCGACGCCGCCCTAGCCGCAGCGGATCAATGGGTGCGCATCCCGATGGCGACCGGCATCGACTCGCTGAACGTGGCAACCGCTGCGGCCGTCGCCTTCGCCCGCCTCTGCGAATAGTGGTTCGGTCGCCGGCCGAGGGTGCGGTGTCCGAATAACCATTTGCAGGCGGGCCGGGTCAGACCAGCGAGTCGCGCCAGGACTCGTGCAGGGCGGCGAAACTGCCGGTGCCCTCGGCGATCAGCTCGTCGGGCGTGCCGTCCTCCATAACGCGCCCGTCGGAGAGGACGAGCACCCGGTCGGCGATCTCGACCGTGGACAGCCGATGCGCGATGATCAGCGCCGTGCGGTCGGCGAGGACAGTGGACAGCGCGCGCTGCACGGCCCGCTCGGTCGGCACGTCCAGCGAGGATGTCGCCTCGTCCAGGATCAACACCGCCGGGTCGGCGAGGAACGCCCGCGCGAACGCGACCAGCTGCCGCTGCCCGGCAGACAGCCGCCCACCGCGCTTGCGGACGTCCGTGTCGTACCCGTCCGGCAATGTGCTGATGAATCCGTGCGCGCCGACCGCCGTGGCCGCGGCGACGATTTCGGATCGGGATGCGCCGAGCCGGCCGAAGCCGATGTTGTCGGCGACCGAACCGGAGAACAGGAAGCCGTCCTGGGTGACCATGACGACCGCGTTGCGCAGCTGCGGCTCGTTCACCTTGCGCAGGTCCACTCCGTCCAGGCGCACCGCACCGCCGGTGGGATCGTAGAAACGCGAGATCAGCTTCGCGACGGTGGTTTTGCCCGCACCCGTCGCACCCACGAGCGCGACGGTCTGGCCGGCCGGGATTTCCAGCGTGAGCGAGTGCAGCACCGGACGGTGGGCGACGTAGCCGAATTCCACTGCGTCCAACACCACCCGACCGGGGACGGGGGACGGCAGCGGCGTCGGTGACTCGGGTTCGGGCACGCTCGGGCGCTGCGCCAGCATCGCCGAGATCTTCTCCAGCGCAGCGGTGGCCGACTGTAGCGAGTTGTAGAACATCGCCACGTCTTCCATCGGGTCGTAGAACTGCCGCAGGTAGAGCAGGAACGCGGTCAGCACGCCGATGTCCAGGCCCCCCTGCGCGACCCGGTACCCGCCGATCAGCAGCGCCAGCACCGTCGAGATGTTGCCGATCGACACCGTCCCCGGGATGAAGAGCGCATGCAGTCTGGACGCGTCGCGGTTGGCCTCGGTGAAGGCGCCGTTGAGGCCGGCGAAGATCGCGTCGTTGCGCTTCTCCCGGCGGAAGGCTTGGACCGCGCGGATGCCGTTGAGCGTCTCGACGATGTTCACGATCATCGTGGCGGCGGTGGTGCGGGTCCGGCGGAACGCCTCCGTCGCACGCGCCGAGAACCACCGGAACAGAAAGAACAGCGGGACCAGGGACGCGAGGGTGAGCGCCGCCAGCGATACATCGAGGAAGAACAGCAAGACCGAGATCGCCGCGATATTCAGCATCGCGGTCAACAGCCCATCCAGGCCGGTGTCGAGCAGCTCGGTAAGGGTGTCCACATCGGAAGTCAGCCGTGAGATCACCCGCCCCGAGGTGAACCGCTCATGGAAGGACACCGACAGCGACTGCGCGTGGTCGAAGCCGCGGCGGCGCAGGTCGAACAGGATCACCTGCCCGATCACGCCACTGCGGATCACGAACACCGATCGCAGCAGCCCCGACACCAGCGCCGACCCGATCAGCGTCACCGTCACTGCGCCGAGGGAGAAGTAGTCACCGTGCAGCGCGTCCGGTAGCGAGGTGTCGATCGCGACGCCGATCAGCCACGGGGCGGCCATGGTCGCCGCGACCTGGACGAGCACGATCACCAGCACGCCGAGGATCGCGCGCCGATGCGGGCGGACCAGCGAGGCGAGCAACTGCCGCGCGTCGCTGTGCAGCCGCGGACGGCCGGTCACCACCAGATCGTCTTGCTGCTGCGCCAAGATCCCGGCGTCAGTTGTCAGCCGTCCCTGCCAGGTCGCCGGGTCGGACGGGCGCTCGATCGATTCCGGCTCAGTCACCGAGGGCTCCTGCGGATGAGAGCTCGCGCAGCTCGGACGTCTGTGCCAGCAGGTTCCGATACCCCGGTACCGTCGCGAGCAGCTCGCGGTGCGTGCCGACCGCGCTCACCAGGCCGTCCTCGAGTAGCGCGACCCGGTCGGCCAGCAGCACGGTGGACGGACGATGCGCCACGACCAGCGCGGTCGTCGCCGCGAGCACCCGGCGCAGCGCCTGCTCGACCTGCGCCTCGGTGTGCACGTCCAGCGCGGACAGCGGGTCATCGAGGACCAACACCCGTGGCCGTCCCAGCACCGCACGGGCCAGCGCGAGCCGCTGTCGCTGTCCGCCGGACAGCGACAGCCCCTGCTCACCGATCCGGGTCTCCAGGCCGAAGGGCAGATCGTGGACGAAGCCCGCCTGCGCAACGTCGATCGCCTCGGCCACATCGTCCTCGGTGATCCCGGCGCGTCCCAGGGTCAGGTTCTCACGCACACTGGCCGAGAAGAGCGTGGCGTCCTCGAAGGCGTAGGTGACCACGTGGCGCAGCTGGTCCAGGCGCAACTCCCGGACGTCGATGCCGCCGATGAGCACCCGTCCCCCGGTGACGTCGTACAGCCGCGACACCAGCGCGGTGAGGGTGGTTTTGCCGCTGCCGACCCCGCCGACGAGCGCCATCGTCTCGCCCGGCCGGAGGTCGAGCGAGACCCCGCGCAGCACGTCTTCGTCCGCACCGGCGTAGCGGAAGTAGACGTCGTCGAACACGAGCGAGCTGCCGTCCTCGGCGGCGGCAGGCGACACCGGGTCGACGATGGACGGCTCGGTGTCGAAGACCTCGATCAGGCGCCGCATCGCGCTCGCGGCCTCCTGGGTGACTGCGAGCAGCCAACCGAGCGCGATCATCGGCCAGAGCAGGCGCAGGTACAGCGTCACGAAGGCGACGAGCTCACCGACCGACATCGAGCCGTGCGACACGGCGACGACGCCGCCCCACACGACACCGGCGAGGACGAGCTGCGGGACGCCCTCCAGTACCGCCCAGAACCAGCCGAGCGTGTTCAGCTTGGTCAGCTCGGCGCCGCGCAGGCGTTGGGCGTCGCGGGTGAACCCGGCGAGCATGAACGGTCGGCGGCCGTAGGACTTGATCACCCGGATGCCGAGCACCGACTCCTCGACGGACGTGGCGAGGTCGCCGGTAAGATCCTGCGCGTAGCGAGCCTGCCGGCTGTAGCGCAGCTCGAAGCGGCGAGTGAAGATCAGCAGCGGCGTGATCGAGACGAGGACGAACACGCCCAGCCAGAAGTCGATGTTGATCAGCAGGGCGAGCACGACGATCGCCGTGCCGGTGTTCGCGACGAGGAATACGAACCCGAAGCCGATGAAGCGCCGCAGCGTGGACAGATCGCTGGTCATCCGCGAGAGCAGCTGCCCGGAGGCCCAGCGGTCGTGGAAGGCGACCGGCAGCCGTTGCAGGTGCGCGAACAGGTCGCGGCGGAGATCCTGCTCGACGCCGATCGAGGACTGGGTCATCGCCATCCGGCGGGCCCAGATCAGTAGCGCCTCGGCGACGCCCATCGCCAGGGCCAGCCCGGACAGCAGCCAGATGCCGCGGGCGTCGTGCTGCCGGATCGGCCCGTCCACGACCCGTCCGATCACGAGCGGGACGAGGGACTGGGCGAGCATCGCGCCGGTCGCGAAAAGGATCATCGCGATGGCCGCGACGCGATGCGGGCGGACCCACGGGGTCAGCCGCCGCAGGGACTTGAGCGCGCTCGTCTCACCCGGTTCTTCGAGGTCTTGGGCGGGCATGCTCACGTTAACTCACGCTACGTCGCGAGGGTGACAGGGGTCGACCGAGTTTCGAGTGACGGTCCCACCGGTGAGTGACGGCGATTCAGCCGTCGATGATCTTCGCGATCCGCCACTCGACCGCAGAATCCGTCACTCGACCGCAGGAGCAGTCAGTCGGACGAGGCCGGATCCGCTAGTCGGGCTTGCGCCGCACGCCGAGCACGATGTCGTCCCAGGACGGGACCTGGGGCCGCGAAGACTTGTCCTGGGACGGCCGGCCACTGCGTCCGGGTGCACTGCGGCTGGCCGCCCGCGGCGCCCGCCGGGTGGAGCGCCGCGGTGCCGCCTCGCTGAGCTGCATCGGTAGCGGTGGCTCGTCTACGGCGAGCGCCTCGCCGATGCCGGCCCCGGCGGCGGACGCTGGGCTGGTCTCGGCGTCCTGGTCGAACAGCTCGTCGTCCACCGCGGGCAGCGGGCCGGTGTCCGCGTCGATCAGGTCGGGGACAGCGACGACGCCGGCGCCGAGCCGCGGCGCGGCAACCAGGCTGAGCTGGCTCGCGTCCGGCGCGACGGGATCGATCGGACGGTCGCTGAGCAGGTCCGCCGCGGAGTCGTCGAGCGGGGCCACGGTGCGGGCGGCGAGCTGGAAGGACCACTCCGCGATCCGCTCGTCCGCGCAACCGAGCCAGTGCGCGCTGACGATCCACTGCCCGTCCTCGCCCCGGCGGGCGTCCCAGCGGACGGTGGCCGGGTCTATGTCGTGTGCGGCGAAGCGCCGGTCGACCGCCTCGCCGAAGACGACGGACTTGCCCTCGGTGGTGCTCCGTCGGGCGTGTGCGCGCCGGGCCTCGTTGGCGATGCGTGCGCGTTCGGCCACCACTGGGGAAGCGAAACGCATGATCCACTCGAGGCGGACATGCGAGTCCTCAGCAACCTGCTGGGGTGATTCGCCGGCGCGCACGCGGACCTGGATCTCGCGCGGGCCGAGTCTCGGCTCGGGCAGACCCGCCACCCGGGGCAGGTCGGAGCGGACCGCGTCGCGAAGCGGCAGGTCGATTCCGAGCAGGAACTTTTCGCCGCCGTCGGTGGTCTCGACGACGACCTTCCCAGCGTCGGTCGCCTGCTTGACGTAACGCAGCTCTCGCATGGCCCGACCCTAGGGCGACGGTGCCGGATTCTCGGGGAGCACACGCCGTCGAGCGGCCCGACTCAGAGCCGCTCGACCAGGTAGTCGATGCAGGCGGTCAGCGCGGAGACGTCCTCGGGGTCGACTGCCGGATACATCCCGATCCGCAGCTGGTTGCGGCCCAGGGCGCGGTACGGCTCGGTATCGACGATGCCGTTCGCGCGCAGCGTCGCCGCAACCGTCGCCGCGTCGACCGATTCGGCCAGGTCGATCGTGCCGACGACCGGGCTGCGCAGATCGGGGTCGGAGACGAACGGCGTCGCATAGGACGAGGCGGCTGCCCACGCGTAGAGCCGTCCGGCAGAATCGGCGGTGCGCTTGGCCGCCCAATCCAGCCCGCCCGAGCGCAGCAGCCAGCCGACCTGGCGCGCGAGCAGCCAGAGCCCCGCGATCGACGGGGTGTTGTAGGTCTGGTCCTTGCTCGAGTTGTCGCGGGCCACGGTCAGATCTAGGGACGGCGGCACCCATCGGGCGGCGCGGATCTCGGCGGTCCGCTCCAGCGCCGCGGCGGAGAACAGCGCGAGCCAGATGCCGGCCTCCGCGGCGAAGGCCTTCTGCGGCGCGAAGTAGTAGACGTCCGTCTCGGCCACGTCGACCGTCAATGCCCCCGCGGCGGAGGTCGCGTCGACGACCATCAGACCGACATCGGCGACACGCTCGACCGGCAGCACCACCCCGGTTGACGTCTCGTTGTGCGGCCACGCGTATACGTCCACCCCTGCCTCGGCCTGCGCGACGGTGCCGCTGCCGTAGTCCGCCTCGCACACGGACGGGTCGGCGAGAAACGGAGCACCCCTGGTGACCGCCGCGAACTTCGCCGAGAACTCGCCGCAGACGACGTGCTGCGCGCGCTCGCGGACCAGGCCGAAGGCGGCCGCGTCCCAGAAGGCCGTCGAGCCGCCATTGCCGAGCAGTACCTCGTAGTCGTCGGGCAGCGCGAACAGCTCGCGCAGGCCGGCCCGCACCCGAGCGATGAGCGAGCGGACGGGTGCCTGCCGGTGGCTGGTTCCGAGCAGCTGCGCGCCGGTGGCGGCCAGTTCCGCGAGGGCCACAGTCGGCAGCTTCGAGGGTCCGGAGCCGAAGCGCCCGTCCGCGGGCTTGAGCGCGTCCGGGATCACGATGGGCATGCGGTCAGTCTCCCAGCACGCTCGCGGGAGATAGTTGCCAAGCTGCGCGCCAAGCCCGGCGATGAGCAGATCGCCGTCTCGCTGCCCACTTGAGCGTTGACGCGGTTGTGGGCGGGATTGAGGTGAAGGTAATCGCCTGCGCGGCCTTGCCGACGGTGATCGTCTGCTGCACGGTGGGTGCCGCGGTGTAGTCGCTGTTCATTGGTGCGCGATGTCGCTCCATCCCTCGACCTCTTCGGGCGTGCGCGGCGCGGGACCGACGTAGCGTGCTGACGGTCGGACCAGGCGTCCGGTCTTCTTCTGTTCCATGATGTGCGCCGACCAGCCACCGGTACGGGCACTGCTGAACAGCGCGGGCATCATGTAGGCCGGCACCTCGGCGAAGTCGAGGACGACGGCGGCCCAGAACTCGACGTTGGTCTCGATTGGGCGTTCCGGTCGTCGCTCGCGCAGCTCGACGAGTGCGGCCTGTTCGAGCGCCAGCGCCGCCTCGAACCGCGGCGCCTTCAGCTCCTGGCAAATCCGGCGCAGGACGCGGGCACGCGGGTCCTCGGCACGGTAGACGCGGTGCCCGAACCCCATCATCCGCTCGTGTCGGTCGAGGACGCCGCTCACGACCTTGCGTGCGTCGCCGACCCGCTCGACCTCCTCGATCATCGGCAGGACGCGCGCTGGAGCGCCGCCGTGCAGCGGTCCGCTCATCGCGCCGATCGCGCCGGACATAGCTGCGGCCACGTCGGCCCCGGTGGACGCGATCACCCGTGCCGTGAAGGTGGAGGCGTTCATCCCGTGTTCGGCCGCGGAGACGAAGTAGGCGTCGACAGCTCGTACATGGTCGGGATCGGGGTCGCCGCGCCACCGCGTCATGAACCGCTCGACGATGGTCGTGCACTGGTCGATGCGCGCCTGCGGGACGGCCGGGTTGGATACGCCGCGCGCCGACTGCGCGACGTAGGACAGCGCCATGACCGCGCCGCGGGCCAGCTGCTCGCGGGCCTCCTCGTCGCTGATGTCGAGCAGCGGGCGGTAACCCCAGATCGGCGAGAGCATCGCCAGCGCCGCCTGCACGTCCACGCGGACGTCGCCCGTGTGCACCGGAATCGGGAACGGCTCGGCTGGCGGCAGACCCGGCCCGAACTTGCCGTCGACGAGCAATGCCCAGACATTGCCGAAGGTCACGTGGCCGACCAGATCCTCGATGTCCACACCGCGATAGCGCAGTGCCCCGCCGTCCTTGTCCGGTTCGGCGATCTCGGTCTCGAACGCGATGACGCCTTCGAGGCCCGGGCTGTAGTCGTCTGCCATCGACGTGCTCCGATCGATCGGACGGGACGGGTCGGCGCAAGTTGCGCCCGCACCATTCTGCCTAGCGCGGGGCCGAAGGTGTCGGGGAGGTCCCGCTCGGCGGCGGGTGCGATCATGGACGGGCCATGAGCATTTCCCCACGAAGCAGCCCGCATTTCGCTCCGCGCCTCCGCGAGGATCCCGGAGTGACCGATCCCGCGGCGCTGCGCCGTACCTACCTGCGCGGAGCGCTGTCCGAGAGCACCGTCGCCGGCACCTGGCTCGTGCAGCTGCGCTGCTGGTTCGACGAGGCAGTCGAGGCCTTCGGTTGGGGCGAGGCGAACGCGATGCAGGTTGCCACCGTCGACGAGCGCGGGCTGCCATCGCTGCGCACCGTCCTCGCCAAGGGTATCGACGAGCGCGGCGTCAGCTTCTTCACCAACTTCGACTCGGCCAAGGGACGCGAGCTGGCCGCCCGGCCCTACGCCGCGGCGCAGTTCGTGTGGCAGTCGCACGAACGCCAGGTCCGGCTGCGCGGGCGGGTCGCGCGGGTTTCGCGGGAGGAGACCGAGGCGTACTTCGCCACCCGTCCCCGCGGTTCGCAGCTGGGCGCCTGGGCCTCGCCGCAGTCGCAGGTCATTGCATCCCGCGCGGTACTGGACGACGAGCTGGCCGCGGTCGAACGGCGCTTCGCGGCACGCGACGTCCCGGCACCGCCGAACTGGGGAGGCTTCCTCATCGCGCCCGACTTGGTCGAGTTCTGGCAGGGCCGGGCGGACCGGCTGCACGACCGGCTGCGCTTTCGCCTCGACGACGGCGCGTGGGCGATCGAGCGACTGGCGCCATGAGTTTCGATGTCGTGGCCGCGCGGCGCGATCTGCACATGAACCCCGAGCTGGCCTACCAGGAAAAGCGAACCACCGGGCTGATCGCGGATAACCTGCGCGGGTTCGGCCTCGATCCGCAGGTGCTTCCGGGCGGGACGGGCGTGGTGTGCGAGCTCGGATCCGGTACCGGCCCGCCGATCGCGCTGCGCGCCGACATCGACGCCCTGCCGATCGAGGACGAGAAGGACGTCCCGTACCGCTCGAGCGTCGACGGCGTCTGCCACGGCTGCGGCCACGACGCGCACACGGCGATCCTGCTGGCGGCAGCGGCGGAGCTGGCGGCCGCCGAGCTGCCCGGGCTCGTGCGCCTGCTCTTCCAGCCCGCGGAGGAGACCGTCCCCGGCGGCTCGGTGGCGGTGCTTGCCTCGGGCGCCCTCGATGGTGTCGCGCAGATCTTCGCGCTGCACTGCGACCCGCGCCTGAATTCCGGGAAGATTGGTCTGCGGGTCGGCGCGATCACCGCTGCCTGCGACCAGCTCGACGTCGCGGTTTTCGGGCCGGGCGGGCACACCTCGCGTCCGCACTTGACCGCCGACCTGGTGTACGCGCTGGGCCGGCTGATCACCGAACTGCCCGGGCTGCTGTCCCGCAGGGTCGATCCGCGCGCCGCCATGTCGCTGGTCTGGGGCTCGGTCGACGCCGGACGCGCAGCGAACGCGATCCCGACAAGTGGACGGTTGCGCGGCACGCTGCGGGTGCTCGACCGCGCGGCAAGCGAGGGCGCCGAGCCTCTCGTCCGCGACCTCGTCGACCAGATCCTGCGTCCGACCGGGGCCCGCGCCGAGATCGTCTACCACCGAGGGGTACCGCCGGTCGTCAACCACGCGAGCGCCGTCGCGGTGCAGCGCGCCGCCGTACTCGGATCGCTCGGGCCGCCCGCCCTCGCCGGCACCGAGCAGAGCATGGGCGGCGAGGACTTCGCCTGGTACCTCGACGTGATGCCGGGCGCGCTGGCCAGACTGGGCGTGCGGCGTCCCGGAGCGGCCGCCTTCGACCTACATCAGGGGACGTTCGACATCGACGAGGCAGCGCTGGACGTGGGCGTCCGCTACACCGTCGCGCTGGCTCACGAAGCCCTCGGCGCCCGCTGATGCGCGACGTACACCCCTGGACGGCCCACTGCGACGACCTCGCCGCTGCGCTGTGGGACGGTTGCGACGCTCCGGTTTCCAGTCGGCTCGCCTACCCCGAGGTCCGCGCAGCGTTCGCCGCTGCGGGGCGCACCGACGGGTTGGACCGCGCCGCGCGAGTGAGTCGGTGGCGGCGCTCGCTGGCCGGCTGGCGGGCAGGTACGCCCTGCGCGGAGCGGACGTCGTGCAATCTGGCCAGCGTCTTGTCCATCGGCGCTGCCTGTTCGCGGTGTGGACCAGCGCCTGCGGTCCGGCGCCGAGCTGACGGACGTCCGAATAGCACCCGCGCGGTAATCG
>JALZAI010000156.1 GCA_030948475.1 Actinomycetota bacterium | reverse complement strand
TGGCCGTGGCGACGAAATCCGCCTCGGTCGTGTACAGCTTGTCGTTGATCTCGTTGGCGACGCCGTCCTCCTCGCCCCCGACGACGCCGATCTCCAGCTCCAGCACGATCTTGGCCGCCGCGCACTTCTCGATGAGCTCCTGCGCGATCTCCAGGTTCTCGGTGAGCTCGATGGCCGAGCCGTCCCACATGTGCGACTGGAACAGCGGCTGCTGCCCGGCGTCGACCCGCTCCTTCGACAGCGCGATCAGCGGGCGCACGTAGCCGTCGAGCTTGTCCTTCGGGCAGTGGTCGGTGTGCAGCGCGATCTGCACCGGGTACTTCGCGGCGACGACGTGCGCGAACTCGGCCAGCGCGACCGCCCCGGTGACCATCTCCTTGACCTTCGTTCCGGAGGCAAACTCCGCGCCACCCGTGGAGAACTGGATGATGCCGTCGCTGCCGGCGTCGGCGAACCCGCGGAGCGCGGCGTTCACCGTCTCCGAGGAGGTGCAGTTGATCGCCGGATAGGCGAAGCCGCCCTCCTTGGCCCGGCTGATCATGTCGGCGTAGACCTCGGGCGTCGCGATGGGCATGCGGGGCACTCCTCGGTTCGGTTCCTGCGGGCTCGGCGTCAGTATCGCGCCGGTGCGGCTACGGGGAACCGTCGGGGCGCACGGTCAGGCCCAGCGCGGTGGTGAGGACGACGGCCTGGCTGACGTCGACCGTCGCCCGTTCGAGCAGCACGTTCCGCGGATCGACCGCCGAGAGGTCGCTGCCCCGCAGGTCGGCGCCGGTCAGGTCGGCGTCGTGGAACTGCGCGCCGGAGAGGTCCAGGTCGCGCAGCGTCGCCTCGGTGCAGCGCGCCCCGGTGAGGTCGGCCTCGCGCATCCGCGCCCCGGTCAGGCTGGTCTTGGCAAGGACCGCACCGCGCAGCGCCACGAACGACCAGTCGCCGCCCGCCACCCGGAGCAGGTCGAAGGTGCAGCGCTCGAACGAGCTGCCCACCAGCTTGCAGCCGGTGAACTCCGCCTCGAAGAACGAGCAGCCGGTGAAGGTGCAGTTCAGGAACGCGGCGTCGGTGTGTCGGGAGAGGTTGAACCGGCAGTCGCGGAACGTGCAGTCGGTGAACACAGCGCCGTCGTCCGTGACCTCGGTGAGGTCGACGCCGACGAAGGTGACGCCGGTGTGCTCCTGCCCTGAGATGTCCTCCCCGTACAAGTCCGCGCCCCGGATCTCGGTACGGGCAGGCTCGCTCACCCCTGCTCGATCCGGCTCACCACGCGGGCTGCCACGGCGACCGGGTCGTAGGTGGGCGAGAACGGCGGCGCGTAGGACAGATCGGAGCCGGCCAGCTCCTCCGCCGTCATCCCGGCCCAGATGGCGGTGGCCAGGACGTCGATCCGCTTGCCGCTGCCCGGACCACCGACGACCTGGGCGCCGAGCAGCAGGCCGGACCCGCGCTCGCTCAGGAGCTTGATCGTGATCTTCTCCGCGCCGGGGTAGTAGCCGGCCCGGGTGGTGGCCTCGATGGTCTCGGTCGAGTAGTCGTAGCCGTTGTCCTCGGCCTGGGTGGTGCACAGGCCCGTGCGACCGATCTCGAGGTCGCCCACCTTGGTGACCGCGGTGCCCAGCACGCCGGCGAACCGCGCCGGCCGGCCGCCGATGACGGACCCGGCGATCCGGCCCTGCTTGTTCGCGTGGGTGCCGAGGGCGACGTGCGCCGGCTCGCCGGTGATCCGGTTGAACGTCTCCGCGCAGTCCCCTGCCGCGAACACCTGCGGATGCGCGCGCGTGCGCTGGTTGCGGCGCACCGCGATCGCGCCTGTCGGGCCGAGTTCCAGGCCGGCAGCACGCGCCAGGCTCACCTCTGGGCCCATGCCCAGCCCGAGGACGACGAGGTCGGCCGGATAGCTGCCCTCGTCGGTGCGCACGGCTCGGGCGACGCCGTCGGCGTTCATCTCGATCTCGCGCACCGGCTGATCGGTCTGCATCTCGAAGCCCATCTCGCCCATGGCCGCGCAGACGAGCTTGCCCATGTCGGTGTCGAGCTGTGCCATGGGCACCGGATCGGCGAGGACCACAGTCACCT
>JALZAI010000122.1 GCA_030948475.1 Actinomycetota bacterium | reverse complement strand
GTGCAGCACCCCACGCACGTCCTGGTCACGGTGGGAGTCGACCTTGCCATTCAGGTAGGCCATCAACACGTCGACGATCACCAGCGAAACCGACTCGTCCTCCACGATGCGGCGGATCACCGGAATATCCCGCGGGAGCGACGGCGGCACCATCTTGGTGATCCCGTCCTGATCGCGCACGGGAACCTCGGTCAGCGCGTGCACCCACTCCAGATCCGCGCCCGCCGCGATGAGGCGGGGCGCGATGGTGTCAGCCAATCCGTCCTCGGCAGAGAGCAGCAACACCCCAGCGCCGGCCGGTCCATCCCCGGGTCTGGTCCCATCGGGAAACGGCGTGTTCGTCGTGATCCGGGCGGCCAGATCGAGCATCAGGGTGGACTTGCCGGTCGACGGGTCGCCGTCGATCACCACCAGCTTGCCGAGCGGCAACCGGCCAGGCCACAACCACGAGACTCTCTCGGGCTGCACGTCCGCTAGCCGCACCACGCCTGGCGCATCGTCGAACCACCCCTCAGCTAGTGCCTCTGTGAGCAGCTCCTCGTCGTATGCGTTCACGACGGACCACCGACCTTGGTCAACAGGGACACCGCGGCCCGCTGGCGACAAGCCAGCGCCGTCGCAGCACACCGCAGGTTCGCTTGCGCCAGCTGCTCGGGGGTCGCCCGGCCCGGCCAGTCGCCCAGCCTCGGCTGGCATGACTCGAACACGTCGCCACGACGGCGCCAGTAGTCGCCGGACGCCTCGGCGATTGCGTCGGTCAGGACCCGATGTTGGAAGTGCTGCACGTAGGTGAGTACCTCGGCGTACGCCGGGATCTGGCTTGTGTGGCCTGCGGCATAGGGAGCGTCGGGCGTGATCTCGGCGCTCACTTGAACCAGCCCCGATCGTGGGCTGCCTCGAGCAGGTGCGCAAAGTCGAACAGCTGCGCCGACAGCAAGCCAGAGTCGTCGACGGCGAGCAGCTCATGGCCCATCACCCGCAGCCAGGCGACCCGGAGGGCGTGGTCGGCGTCCAGCTCGTACATCCGGCGTAGACTCTGAGGGTCGCTAGCCGTGACACTTGACGCCGCTTCCTGCCCGGGGCGGCGTCTGTCGCTGTCAGGCTGCGGCATCGGGACCGCCCGCCTGCTCCAGCTCGGCCTCTGCGGCCTCGGCGGCTTCGGTGAGCTCCTTGGCCTTACGGCGGGCCAGCGCCGACTTCAGTGAGAGCCGGGTGAAGTAGGCCTTGCGCAGGTGGGCGGCGCGTACCGGGTCACCTGCGGCCTCTTCGAGGAACTTCCGGTCGAGTGCTGCGCGCGCCGGTGCGGTGCGCGCGGTTCGGTTGGTTGTGTTGGCCCACGAGATGTGGGCGCCGAGCGTCCCGATCTGGGAGCGCAGCGGGTCGGGTGTCGTTGCCACGACAAACCTCCGGTAAGGGCGCTTCTACGCCCCTCCCGACTGAGGAGGTGCCAACCGTGAGGTTTCTTTGTGCGTCGGACGCTCACTCGCCCTACGGCAGCCCCTGAGGGCCGCTTCACCCCCAAGACTACATCGTTGTAGTTAGGGGGCAACCCACGACGCCGGTTACAGCTCGACGACCCTTGTCTGGCCGACGCCGTCCGCGCACTGTGCGGCCACGCTGTCCACCTCGGCCTCGATCCGGGCACGGGTGATCCGCTGGTCAGCGGTGCCGCAGTGTCCACAGTCGAAGGCATACCGTCGCGCCGGGTCATCCTCGGGACCGGCGGCGTAGATCTGCCCCCAGAGGGTCCCGAGGTCGAAGCAAAGCTCGCGGCCGTACGGCGTGCTCGGCAGGCTCTTGTTGGCCTGCACGACCTGGCTGCCGCACTTTCGGCACCGAAGCGACACGATGGCGACGCGCTCAGCGGGAAACTGCCCGTGCTCGTCGAGGAACGGGTCGCCTCGAGGCCGCCGTCGGCGCAAGTTTCGCCTCATACCCGGTCGCCTCGCTTCATCCGCTGCGCCGCGGCCTTGGCGCGGGCGTCGGCGGAGCTGGCGCCGTACCGCTCGAGCATGACGTCGGAGGTCCAGCCGGCCAGTCGCTTGAGGTCGCGCTCCTGTCCCCCGCTCATCAGGAAGTCATGTGCCCAGGTGTGCCGGAACCGGTGCGGGTGCAGGTCGGTGATGCCGGCCATCTCACCACGCACCCTCATCCGCTCGCGTGCTCCGTCCGGGCTCAGGGCGCCCCGCTGGGT
>JALZAI010000114.1 GCA_030948475.1 Actinomycetota bacterium | reverse complement strand
CTGCAATGGTGTAGGCCATCGTCGTCCTTGATCGCAAGACCACAACCGAGGAGGACGCAATGGCAGTCGATCACGACAAGTTGATGGAGTTCCTGGGCCGCTTCGTCGGCGACCTGGGAGCAACGGTAGCCGCGGGCAACGTGGTGGTGGGACACCATCTCGGCCTGTACCGCGCACTCGCGCAAGAGTCGGCGACCGCGGCGCAACTCGCCGACCGCACCGGCACGCACCCGCGCTACATCACCGAGTGGCTGCGCGGCCAGGCGGCCGGCGGCTACATCGTCAGCGACGGCCCGGCCGATCACGAGATCTACTCGCTCACCGAGGAGCAGGCGTTCGCGCTCACCGATCCGGACGGCCCGCTCTACCTGCCCGGTGCCTTCGTGCTCGCGCTGGGTGCCCTGCGCGCAGAGCCCCGGGTTACCGAGGCGGTACGCACCGGCGCAGGTATCGGCTGGCACGAGCACGACGGCGACGTCTTCGTCGGCTGCGAGCAATTCTTCCGTCCGGGCTACATCGGAAACCTGGTGCCGAGCTGGATCCCCGCGCTGGACGACGTCCAGGAAAAGTTGCAGTCCGGAGCGCGCGTGGCCGACATCGGCTGCGGGCTCGGCTCGTCCACCGTGCTGCTTGCGCAGCAGTACCCCAACGCGCAGGTCGTGGGCTCGGACTACCACGACGGTTCCATCGAGCTGGCACGTAAGCGCGCCGCCGATGCCGGGGTCGCCGACCGCGCCAGCTTCGAGGTCGCGAGCGCGCAGAACTTCGGTGGCCAGGGCTATGACCTGGTTACGACATTCGACTGCCTGCACGACATGGGCGATCCGCTCGCGGCAGCCAAGCACATCCGCCAGGCGCTGGCCGACGACGGCACCTGGATGATCGTCGAGCCGTTCGCGCAGGACGATCCGAACGCGAACCTGAACCCGGTGGGCCGGGTGTACTACAACTTCTCGATGTTCCTGTGCCTGCCGAACGCGATGTCGCAGTCCGGCGGATACACACTCGGGGCGCAGGCCGGCGAGGCCGCGATTCGGCGCGTCGTCACCGATTCGGGCTTCACCCGGTTCCGGCGGGTAGCGGAGACGCCGTTCAACCTGGTGTACGAGGCGCGTCCGTAGGACCTGGCCACCATGCGCGCCCGCGAACCCGACGTGATCGGCAGCATCTCCCGTGCCGGTCGCGAGATCGGCTACGAAGTCTCTGGCACAGTCTCTGGCACAGTCTTCGGCACAGTCTTCGGGGCAGGTGAGCGGACGGTGGTGTTCGCGCCGATCGACCCGATCGTCGAGGGGCGCGCATGGAAGGCCCAGGTGCCCTATCTGGCCAGGCACGCCCGGGTGGTCGTGATCGATCCCCTCGGCAACGGCAGGTCGGGTCGATCCACCGACCCGGCCGCCTACGCCGACGTCGAATTCGCGGCGGACACGCTCGCGGTGATGGATGACGTCGGCATCGACTCGGCAGTCCTCGTCGGCATCTGCTCCTCGAGCTGGACGGCACTGCTGGTCGCCGCGCACCATTCGGAACGGGTGCGGGCCGTCGTCGCGATCGCCCGTGGCTGCCCTTCCTCACGCCGCCGACGCCGGCTCGCGCCGAGTTCGACGTGGACGTCGACTACCCCGATCCGCAAGGCTGGCAGAAGGAAAACCGGCACAACGTCGAGCGCGACCTGCGCGATTTCGCCGAGTTCTTCCTCGGCGAGCTGCTGCCCGAACCGCACTCGTCCAGCAATGGGAGGACTGCGTCGGGTGGGCGCTGCAGACCACCGGGGAGATTGTGAACGCCAACGACGACTCGACGTTGTGCATCGCCGACGGCGAAGACGTGCACGCGTTGTTCGCGAAGGTGCGGTGCCCGGCGCTCGTCATCCACGGCGACCTGGATATGTGCGAGCCCGCCGAGCGCGCCGACATCCTCGCGAAGGCACTCGGCGCAGACCAGTTGACGCTGACCGGTGCCGGGCACCTGCCGATGGCGCGCGAACCCGTCGCCGTCAACCTCGCGATC
>JALZAI010000107.1 GCA_030948475.1 Actinomycetota bacterium | reverse complement strand
ATCCCGACACCGCACGATCTCGGCGCTGGCGGTGCGGGCATCGAGACTGTCTATGTCGAGGTGATGGTAGGTATGGTTGCCCAGCGCATGGCCGGACCTCACGATCTCGCGCGCCAACTCGCCGTTGGCGGCCAGCCAGCTCCCGACTGCCAGGACCGTGACCGACGCCTTGTGCGCGGCGAAGATTGTGAGCAACCGGCGGGCGATCGCCGGATCCCCGCCGCCGTGAAAGGTTAGCGCGACCTCGTCGCGCCTACGGGAGCCATGGGAATACTCGACGGCCGGAATGTTTCGAACCGGCGCGGTCCGACCTGGTGAGGTGTGCGGCTCAGGCCGGCTCGAACTGGTCGCCGTGGTCGCCACCTGTGCGCCCGGTCCGCGCGAGGCATCGGAGGGCGCACTTTTAACCTGCTCCGCTCCCTTGCTGCGACTGCACCCCGCCGCCAAAGCTGCCACCGTTGCAGCGCCGACACCGAGGATCGCGCGCCGAGAAACAATCACCGAGGCATCATCGCAGTGACCGGCTGAGAGCAATCAGCACGTCCGTTCCGGGCGGCGGGAACGATCGAACCGAAGTTGCCCGGATGTACCCGGACGACGAAGCTCGACGGATGGCCAAGCACCTGTCCACCAAGATCGCAAGAAGCTGGGCAAGAAGAATTCCTGACCGGCGCAGCGGGACTACCTGATGCCGGCGTGGATTTGCCTGACCTGCGGCGTCCAGCACCCCGATACCGACCAGCCCCCGGCCAGCTGCGCCGTTTGCGACGATGAACGCCAGTACGTCGGCTGGGACGGCCAGCGATGGACCACCATGGCCGAGCTGGGCAGCGACCACAGCGTGGTGCTGCGCGAAGAAGAAGCCGGACTCGTCGGCGTCGGGGTCGAACCTGCCTTCGCGATCGGGCAACGCGCTCTGCTGGTCCGAACCCCGCACGGCAACGTGCTGTGGGACTGCATCTCGCTGCTCGACGACGGTGCCCGCGAACGGATCGCTGAGCTGGGTGGCATCGATACCGTCTGCATGTCGCACCCGCACTTCTACGCCGCCCACGTCGAGTTCGCCGACGCGTTCGGCGCCCGCGTGCTCATCCCGCGCGCCGACGAGCAATGGATCCGACGTCGGTCACCGCGAATCGAGTTCTTCGACGACGAGGCCGAACCGGTACCGGGCGTGACGCTCGCCCGGATCGGCGGCCACTTCGACGGCGCCGCCGTGCTGCACTGGCCGGCGGGCGCGGACGGACGGGGCGCCCTGCTCACCGGCGACACCATCACCGTCGTACCTGATCGCGACTGGGTCAGCTTCATGTGGAGCTATCCGAACCTCATCCCCCTCGACGAGCGCACAGTGCTGGACATCGCTCGACGCGTGGAGCGCTTCAGCTTCGACCGCATCTATGGCGGGTGGTGGGGCCGGACCGTCGTGCACGACGGCGCTGCCGCGGTCCGGCGCTCCGCCGACAGGTACGTCGGGCGCCTGCGCGGGCATCGGCCACCAACCGGAGACAGGTAGTCCGAGTACCGGGGCGATCACGGATGGTCCGGCATAACGGCCGGATATCCCAGTGAACACACCGGCAAGTAGTTGCCTGCGGCAGTCAGATATTGGAGACTGGGTAGATGTCGCGGTTGGAGAATCTTCTCGGGGCGCAATCGTTGGCTCTCGCAGACCGCTTGCTCGGCCACGCGCACGGCGCCGGCGCGGGCAGCTCGGAGAGCGCGGCGCTGGTAACCCTGCTCGCTCACTCAGGCCGGACGGTGAGCTGGCTCGGCGCGGTGCTCGGGCTGACCAGTTCCGGGGCGACCCGGCTCGTTGAGCGCCTCGTAGTGGCCGGATGGGTGAAGCGAAGCACTGGACAGGACGCCCGGCGTCGACAACTGGCGCTCACCCGAGCGGGTACCAAGCGGGCGCGTGCGATTCTCGCCGGGCGACAGGCGGCACTGTCGGGTGCGCTGAGCGTGCTGAGCGTGGATGAGCGGACGGCCCTCGAGAAGCTACTCGACAAGGTCGTGACCCGACTGGCCGAGGATCGCCTGAGCGTCTTGCGGTTGTGCCGGCTCTGCGATCGATCCGCCTGCTCGGGTGGCGGACAGCTTTGCCCGCTGGAGCACACCGTGCCCGGGGCTGAAGGGTGAGCGCTGCGAACGCAGTGCTGCGCACGGTCGTCCCGGGCGTGGGCATGATCGCGGTCACGTTCGGCCTGGCCCGCTACGGCTACGGCCTGCTGCTGCCCGACATGCAGGCCAGCCTGGGTGTAGACACCGCCACCGCCGGGCTGATCGCCTCAGGCGCTTACGTCTCATATTTGGCAGCTAATTTCGCGGTCGTCTGGTTGACCGCGCGCTTCGGGCCGCGACTGCCGATCGGGGTCGCCGCGGGCCTGGCCGCCGCCGGGATGTTCACGATCGCTGTAGCCAGTGGGGTGATCACGCTGAGCGTCGGCGTGCTGGTCGCCGGAGCCGCGGCAGGGGTGGCCTTCCCGCCCTACGCCGACGTCGTCGCGCGCGCCGTGCCCCCGCGTCGACAGGCGCTGAGCTGGTCGGCGATCAGCTCCGGTACCGGATGGGGTGTTGCCCTGGCCGGGCCGGTGGCCATCCTGCTCGGCGCGCGCTGGCGGATCGCGTGGCTGGTGTTCGCCCTCCTGGCACTTGCCGTCGGCATCCTCGCAGTGCGAGCCGCACCCCGCCGCGCGACCGGGCCCCGGCCACTACCCGCGTTGTCGTGGTCCTGGCTGATCTGCCCGCGTTCGCGGCCGCTTCTGCTGTCGTCCGTGCTCGTCGGCGTGGGCAGCTCCATCTGGTGGGCATTCAGCGTGGACGCCCTGCGCGCGGGCGGGTTGGGCGAGACGGCCGCCCGCAGCGTCTACGCGACCTGCGGCGCGGCGGGCATCCTCGCCTCAGTAAGCGGCGCGGTCATCGCCCGAGCCGGACTGCGTCGCTTTTTCCGCGCCGGGTGTGTGCTGCTCGCCGGGCCGTTCGCGCTGCTCGACCTCACCGCGTCCAGTATCGACGTCGCGCTCGTCGCGGCGCTGCTGTTCGGTGTTTCTTACAACGCGGTCATCGCCGCGCAGGGACTGTGGAGCGCCGCCGTGTTCGCCGAACGTCCGTCCGCCGGGCTCGCCGCAGTCAACACCGCACTCACGATGGGCACGATCATCGGTCCAACTGTCGCCGGAGTGGTCATCGAGCACTATGGCTATAAGCCCGCGCTCGCCGGTGCCGCGGTCGTGATTGCCTTGGCGATGGTCCAGTCGCCGCCCGCAGGCGCAACTCGCTGGCCGCATCGGCTCACGCGTCGCAGTCGCAGACAGAGTCCAGCGGCCGTTTCTCGTTGAATGCGGGAATGCCTTCCTTGGCTTCGTCGGACGCTCCGAGGGCTCGAGTATCGAGAACGCCATCTGGCCGAACCCGGCTGCCGGCGACTGCGGTCACGGCGGTGACCGAGTGCCACGGGCTTCAGGCACGTGCTGCGCGGTATCGGGTTCGGATGGCCGGTCACGACAACGATCACGCGGCCGTTCACACACCGGTATGCCGTGATGTCCGGCGGATCGTCGGCAGATTCGATCTGGGCTTCGGCCAGCGACTGATGACGGTTGCACGTGGGACAGTGACCTTGGTTCGAAAGGGCAACGAGTTGGACCGCTTGCGGCGCAGGTGGTTGAGGTCGGACGGGATGCCGATTCGTGTCTCGGCGGGTTCCTATTGGCATGGATGACGACTCCGGCGTCGCTCATCGCTTGCCGGCATATCTCTCGCGAACAGGGGGCAAGCGTGAGGCGCATAGTTGGCTCACTCGCGGGCCAAGTCGTTGTGCCAGTGGATCTAGAACCACGTCGCGTTCTGGGGCGGTGTGGAGGTGATCGGGGAGCCGGCGCGCGAGGCGGGATGAGGGTGCTGCGGCCTCTGCGTGCGCTTGAGCGGGTCACACGTCCGGTCGACCCGGAGACGACGGCGGTGATGCGGCTGCGGTGGGCCGAGCTTCCTGAGCATGTTCGGACGCCAGCGCAGACGTTGGGTCGCAACGCGGTTGGCTGTGAGGGCACGCACGGGGTGTTCCGCGCTGCAATCTGGCCTGCACGCCGTGCTATCACTCCCGCGACGCGAACGGGGTCCGCGTCGATGGCGCGCACACCCTGGCGCAGGTGCGGGCGTATGGGCGCGAGTCGATGAGCGTGAGTCACGGCGATTTCGACCACGACTACCTTCGCGCGGTGGCGGTCGGATCGGATGGGCGGCGGCGGCTGGACCGGGTGTCGTTCGCGGGGCATTTCGACATGTTCGTGTTCGGTCGTCGCGGCAGCGAGACGGCAAGCGACCCTCGCCTTGCCGCCACACAGGAGCGGCTGCAGGCCTGCTTCTACCGGATGGCGCACCCGGAGATAGGTGAGCTGGTGCCGGCCGGTGTGCAGCACAGCGTGCTCGACCGGGCCGAGACTGCCGCGCTGCGCGCAGTGTTGCCGGTGCCGACCCGACGTGCCGGTGCTTGACGCCCGCGTCCGCCGTGCGTTGGCGCCGGCGCTGGACGGGGTGGCCGCTCGGCTGGCGGTGGCCGGGGT
>JALZAI010000076.1 GCA_030948475.1 Actinomycetota bacterium | reverse complement strand
AACCAGGCCTGGGCCGCCCCCGCCGCCCCGGGCGCACCACCGAGTGCGTGGCCCGCAGGCGCGTCACCTCTGGCAACGGCAACGGCAACGGCGACGGCGACGGCGCGTCGCACTGGCGCTGGCCTCGCTGCGGCCCTGGCCTTCATCGGTGCGATCCTGCTCGTGGTCAGCGTGTTCGGCGTCTGGTTGCAGAGCGCCAAAGGCGCCGGGGTCGGCGTGAAGTTGACCGGTTGGGAGATGGTCACGAAGAAGGACAAGGCCGGACCGTTCAAATCCCCGGATCCGGCGATCCTGCTCGGCATCGCGGCCGCCGCCATCGCAGCCGGCGGACTGCTGATCGCGGGCGTGAGCAAGGCGTTGATGCGGATCCTGCTGGCGCTGGCCGGCGTCGGTGCCGGGGCCGTCATGGTGCGGGACTACCTCAGCATCAAAGATGCGGTGAAGCACAACTTCACCACCGGGACGACGATCGATTTCAAGTACGGCTTCTGGCTCGCCGCCGCAGGTGCGGTGGTCCTGCTCGTCGCGGCTGTCGCGCCTGCCAAGAAGCACAGCTGAGTCGGTCACCGCACCGGTCACCGGAAAGGGCGCGTCGACCACGGACACCTTCGATCTCAGCAAGCGCTGCGCGGTGATCACCGGCGCCGGAAGCGGCATCGGCCGGGCCGCCGCGTCCGCCCTCGCCGGTGCCGGGGCAGCCGTGGTGTGCGCCGACGTCGATGGGAAGGCGGCCGAGGCAACCGCCGCGGACATCGCCAGCGCCGGCGGCGCAGCCACGAGCGTTGCCGTAGACGTGACAGATGCGTCGGCCATGGATGGTTTGGCACGCCACGCCGCGGAGTTGCACGATGGGATCGATGCCTGGGTCAACGTGGCCGGCATCATGCGCTACGGCAAGGTCGTCGACCTGACGGAGGCGGATCTCGATGCAGTGCTCGCCGTCAACTTCAAGGGGATGCTGTTCGGTTCACAGGTCGCAGCGAGGCGGATGGTCGAGCAGGGCTCCGGTTCGATCATCAACGTCGCGTCGGCCATCCTCGATGGACCGCAACCTCGAATGGTTGCCTACGCCGTGTCGAAGGCCGCAGTCAGCGTGATGACCCGCACGATGGCCATGGAGATCGGCAAACATGGCGTGCGGGCCAACGTCGTTGCCCCCGGGTGGACACGGACTGGTATGACCGACGAGCAGTTCGTCGACCCGGATGGGCAGCTCGACGAGAGCGCGGCTGACGCGATGACGGCGATGCAGGCACAGTTCACGCCGTTGCGGCGGGTCGCCGAACCGAGCGATGCCGCGGCGGCGGTCCTGTACCTGGCTTCCGACAGCGCCCGGTTCGTCACCGGTCAGACACTTCGACCTCACGGCGGGATCACCATGCCGTGGTGAGCATGTGGTCTGCGCGTCTCGATCGAGCGGAGACGGAAGGACTCAGTCGCTGTGGCCGGCTGCTGGGTCGAGGTCGATCATCTGGCCGATCAAGGGCAGCACTCGGAACGGGATCTGTTCGGTGAGCGCGATCTGCGTTGATGTGCGATTGATACCTGACACCTCGAGGATCGCGCTGAGCACTTCCTGTAGGTGCTCGTTGGTACGCGCAACCACTCGGCAATGGAGATCACCTGGTCCAGTGGTCGAATGCGTCTCGATGACCTCTGGGATGCTCTCGAGGTGGGTCACGACATCGGTCAGCCGCCCTTGCGCTATCTCGAGATGGACGAACGCCAGCACGTCGTAGCCGAGCGCAGGAAGGTGCAGATCGGGATCGAACCCGGTGACGACGCCGCGACCCTGGAGCTTGTCGAGTCGAGCTTGGATCGTGCCGCGAGCGACCTGGAGTTGCCGAGCCAGCTCCATCACGCCGGCCCGTGGCGTGTCGCTCATGGCAACGATCAGACGGGCGTCCAGCCCGTCGATACCGGTCGGCAACATGGGCGAAACGTAGAGCACCACAGCGTCTCGCGAGACATTTCGACAACATCGACCATCTCGACCGGAGCGGTTCCGGCGATTCGCGTCGAGGTCAGTTGCCGCTGGGAGCGCACTTGGTGGCTTGCCTGACGCTGTTCGGATCCTTCACCGCCGAGGGGCCGCCTTTGACGATCTGTTCGAGCGTCTGGTCGGACAAGGACGCGACATAGCAGTCGGCCTCTTTCTTGGACATACCGCCCTTGACCAGGACAGACTTCGTTCTTGCTCGAATCTCCTTGCTGCTCGAGCCTCCGCTGCTGCAAGCGGCCGGCACGGCGGCCAAGAGTGCGAGACCGACCGCCGTCGATGTAATGCGAGAAGTGAATCGTGTTGTCAATCGAGTCTCCATCCTGAGCTGGTCCACGACCGGACCTGCCAAGTGCAGCGGGGCCGTCGCTTTCGCAAGTCGACGGGGAAGGGAACCACAGTCGGTACGTTCCTCCAACGCAGCTACGCAATGCAACAGTCGGGGATGTCAACGACTGGTACGCGTGAGGCTCGAGGTGACGGAGGAGGAGCAGCTCACTCGATCTGCTGCTGTTCGACGGAGAGTTCGCCTGCCATTTGCTCGGGCGGACGATTGCGTGGCGAGCGTTGTGATCGCAGGGGTGAGGGCATTGCAGCGGGGATGGTGCTGTGGCTGCTGCACACCGCTTCGTCGCTGTACCGGGACAGGTCATGTTCGGTCGAGGCGGGCGGCTTCAACTGCTAGGTTTTCGACGATTCGGGCCGTTAGCTCAGTTGGCTAGAGCACTTGCATGACGCGCAAGGGGTCAGGGGTTCGAGTCCCTTACGGCCCACCGAAAAACCCCAGGTCACAGGCCTGCGGACGCGGATAGCGGGGAGCTCCGAGGGGTTCGGAGCTCCAAATGATCACAGAATGATCACAAGCCGCTCGGTACGCTGTTCTGATCACGGCGACGGCGAGGGGAGTGGCGGTGCACGGTCGGGTCTTTCAACGAACTCCGGGCAGGGGCAAGCCCTGGAGCTACGTCGTCGACCTCCCAGGGGGAGCCAACGGCAAACGCCGGCAGCGCCTCAAAGGCGGTTTCCGGACGAAGGCTGAGGCGCAGCTGGCCCTCACCGAGACGCTGGCCGACGCACAGAAGGGCGTCGTGCTCGACCCGCGCAAGGTTTCGATCGGTGAGTTCTTGGAGGACTGGCTCGCGTCAGTGTCCCGGTCGCTGAAGCCGACGACGGTCGAGGGCTACACCCACGCCGTTCGCATCTGGATCGTTCCGCGCATCGGCGGCTATCAGCTCAGCTCGCTCACGCCAGAGGTGCTGGAGAAGCTGTACGCGGACCTCGAGTCGGCGGGCCGTCAAGACGGCGCGGGCGGGCTCGGTGCGCGTGCGGTTCGCATGGCGCATCAAGTGCTTCACCAGGCGCTCGCCCAGGCCGTGAAGCGACACCGCATCCCGGTGAACCCTGCCGACGGAGGGCTGCAC
>JALZAI010000092.1 GCA_030948475.1 Actinomycetota bacterium | reverse complement strand
TCCTGCCGCTGATCGCCATGTGCGATCGGTGGGACATCGGAGGCCTGTCGACCAACGCTCACCCCCAGACGGGCGGCCCGACGATCTTCATCTACGACGGCCACCCAGGTGGCGTCGGCATCACGCGGCGTGGTTACGACCAGTTCGAGCGGCTCACGGGTGACGCCAGGCGCCTGATCGGCGAGTGTCCGTGCCAGTCCGGCTGCCCGTCCTGCGTGCAGTCACCGAAGTGCGGCAACCTCAATGAGCCCCTGTCCAAGCGGGGCGCGCTGGAGCTGCTGCGCCGCCTCCAAGCCGTCTGACTCAGCCGCGCCTACACGGCATTGAGGCTTCGGAACGCTCGATGTTGGGCACGACGCGTACGGGTCAGCAGCTTGGCCACCACCCCGACCTCCTGGATCCGGCCGTGACGGACCTTGAGCACCCCGTTGACGGTCCGACCGGGCACGACGTACCAGAAGTTCTTGCCGACGTGCAGCGGTGGCCGCTCGATCTTCAGCTTCTTGGCCGCGACGGCCAACCGCGTGTGCGGCTTGACCCCGTGCAGCGCGTAGAAGCGATTTGCCGTCAGCGCAATCACGATGCGACCGCGGAGCAGCTTGCGCTGGCGCGCCGACACCGACTTGAGCAACCGTCCCGACGGGTAGCCGGCACGGATACCGAAGCCGTTGCGCAGGCAGAACTTGTCAAACCCGTTATGGGTCTTGTGAAAGTGGGGCATGATGTGACGCGCCCGCGTACGGGTCATCCCGAGCCGGAGCCGGCCGAGCCTGCCTCCGGTGAGGCGTCCACTGGGGCGTGGGCAGCTACCGCGGCCTCCTCCCGAGCCCTGAGTTGAACCTCCGCCCCCGGACGCGCCAGGGAAGCAACCGTTTGTCTGACGCGTGACGTAGTTGAACGTGTTGCTGCCGGTGTTGTGACCCGGCGAACCGGTGGGATTGCCGGCGAAGGTGTAGAGCGGGCAGCCGTGGGTGTCAATCGCCGCCGAGGTGAAGTCCAGCAGCGAGCGGTCGCTGGGTCCGTTGGGCGTCGAGCCGCACAGGATCCCCTGGTTGCAGACGTCGCCCTTGTGGTAGATGTAGCCCGGCCTGACGTCGCTATAGGAGAACGCCGGTGAGCCGGTGTTGGCGTGCGTCGATTGAGCGGTGGCGTAGGTCCACTTGCCCGCGGTGCTATTTGGGTCCTTGACCCCGTTGGTGGTGCGGAAGTAGCCGAGCGTCAGCTGTCCGGCACGGGGGCCGCCGGCGGCCGCGGGCAGCATGTGAGCGCCATTGGACGTGCCGACCTGGGTGAAGTTCGACCAGTGCTGGCCGTGGTCCGAGGACCGGAACAGGTACACGTTGGCCGACCTGGCGAACTGGGTGTGACCGATGTAGCCGGCCCCGATCACGTACAGGTTCCCGGCGCCGTCGATGGCCAGGTCGTTGAAGATGTCTCCGAACTGGACACTGTTCTCGCCGTAGCGCTTCTCACCGTCGAACACCGTGTAGTCAGTAAAGGTCTTGCACTTGTCATGCGAGACGGCCAGGTAGAGCTGGCTGAAGGTGCCGCTCGGCATGCCGGCGGCCTGCGCCAGGGCGTTCTCATGCTGCGTGGTGGTCGAGAACAGGACGTAGAAGTTTCCGGCCTTGTCGGTCACCGGCTTGGCCACCAGGGTGCCGCCGGTGATGTCGGTCGGCACGTTGGCTTCGATCGTCGGGTCGGTGACGATCGACCCGCACGTGTTGCCGAAGTTGTCGCCGCCGGCGTTGTCGCTGCGGAAGGCCACGGGCTGGGCGCTGACGAACTCGTGGTAGGTCAGATACAGCGTTCCGTCGGGGGCTGGGGTCAGCCACTCGCGATCGTCCGAGGGGCCGGCCTGGCCGCCGTTGGTCGTGGTGCAGTGGTTGGGATCGGGGGTCGGACCGATGCCGGAGAAGGTGTTGCCGCGATCGGTGCTCTTGCAGATCTGAGCCGCGCTGGCTTCGAGGTCGGCCACGTACAGCGCTCCCTTGGAGAACATGAGGTCGCTGTCCCCACCGCCGGTGCCCGAGCCGATCGTCTTGGCCGGGCCGAAGCTGGTGCCGTCATTGCGCGAGATCCAGAACCCGACGCCGGCCGTACCGTTGGCCGCGCTGGGAATCCCCTGGGGACCGGACACGAAAGCGTCGCCGAATGGGTCGGTGACGATGCTCGGCTCGCCGCCGGTGGCTCCCGTGAGCTTGACCGGATTGGTGAAGCTGGTCGCGCGGGCCGCGGGCGCGAGCACGCCCAGCAGGCCCAACACCGCCACTGCGCCGATCATCATTCGCAAACGCACGAGATCTCCTCGAAGCCGACTCCCGCCCCCGGCCGGCGGCGTTATACCTGAAAACGGCATCTTTGCGCGTTCATCGCCGTGTCGCAAGCCGCTGCCGGGTTACGACGTGCTCTGCGCCGGGCCTGGACGGGCGTAGTCGCTAGCATCGCGCGGCCAGGGCGAGATAGCTCAGCTGGTAGAGCACACGACTGAAAATCGTGGTGTCCCCGGTTCGAGTCCGGGTCTCGCCATTCCCTTATGGGAGCGCCTCGTCCGGCCGCCGCAGCCACGTTGCACGACTGTCAATCGACCGTCGTTCTGCACCACCAACGGCCAGCGTCAGCGTCCACCCCGCTGTTAGATTCGCCAGCATGGGAGAGCGCACGAGCTACACGCCGGGAACGTTCTGCTGGGTGGATCTGGTCGTCGAGGACCAGTGCCGCGAAGGCGTTCTACAGCGGCCTGTTCGGCTGGGACTTCGAGGACTTCCGGATCGGCGACTCC
>JALZAI010000046.1 GCA_030948475.1 Actinomycetota bacterium | reverse complement strand
ACGGGCCGATCTCGCAGGTGCCGCCCAACTCGGCCGCGCGCTCACGCATGGCGGTCATCCCGACCCCCGGTCGCCAGCTGCCGTCAGCGTTCCCGTTGTCGAGCACGTCGACGAGTAGATCGCCGTCCTGGCAGACCGACAGGCGCACGGACGTTGCGCTGGAGTGTCGGACGACATTGTTCAGTGCCTCGGTCGCGATGCGATACGCGGCAACTTCGATCGCCGGCGGAAGCGCGTCCAGCGCGTACGCCTCGACCGTGACGCGCAGCGGCTGCCCATCGGCCCGTCGAACGGTTTGCGCGGCTCGGGCCTCCAGCGCGCCGGCGAGACCGAGCTCGGCGAGCGCAGGCGGGCGGAGGTCCTCGACCACGCGCCGCACCTCGGCGATCGCGGTACGGATGTCGGTACGGACCCCGCGCAGCAACTGCGCGGCGTCATCGGGTGCGCTCACCTGCAGATTCGCGGCGGCGTCGGCCGCGAGCGCGACGCCGGTGAGCAGCGGGCCGAGTCCGTCGTGCAGGTCGCGGCGCAGCCGCAGCCGCTCCTCCTCCCGGGCCACGATCAACCGTTCGCGGGAGTGCTGCAGGTCGCGGGAGGTCATGGTCGCGCTCAGCGCCACGGACAGCGGTCCACCGAGAAGGTCGAGTACTCGCTCGTCGGCCGGCGCTAGCCGTTGCTCTCCGCTGCGCAGCCCGACCACGAGTTCGGCGTCGTGGCCGAGCGGACGGCGCGCGACGTGCTCGGGCTCCTGACCTGAGGAGGCCACCGTCTGCTCGCCGGCGACCACCGCGACGAACGGCAGGCGCATCGCCTGGCGGATCTCGTCGATTGTGAGTGCCAGATCGGTCAGCCGCTCGCCTACGCGCGAGGCGACCCGCAGCGGATCCCGCTCGCCGTACATGAGCCGCTCCACGGCCGACTGGATCCGGGCGCGCAACGGGAACGCGACGAGCGCCACCACCAGCGCCGATGCGACGCCGGACAGCGCCAGCACGAGCAGTGCGTAGCCGGCCAGCACCAGCCCCGACAGCAATGCATAGCTGAGGCCGCGCGCGAGCACCAGCCGGATGTCGAGCAGGCCGTGACGCAGGATCGCGACGGTGATCGCGAGCGGCAACAGCGGGATCGCGAAGAGGACGGCGATCGGCGTGCCAGCTACCAGGGCCCACGGCACGACGGCCGCAAGGATGACGCCGGCCGCGCCGAGCAGCCAGAGCAGCTGACGCCGGACTGTTTCGTCGCCTCGCCGGTATCGGATCAGGAGTGCGGCGAGCCCGAGCAGCATCGCGATCGACCAGCGCAGCTCGCTGATGGACCAGAGGACGGCCCAGGCGCCGTGCTGCGGCAGCGTCCACACCCCGTCGGGTAGGCCGCCGATGTGCGTCCCGGTGCCCACCTCGATGAGGAACAGCGGGGCGGTGACGGTGATGACGACGACCAGCGGACGCCAGCGGGGCGAGGGCAGCCGTCCGTCCGGCAGCAGGAACAGCGAGAGCGGGAGCACGACGCCGATGTGCACCGGCCACGCCCACGCGAACGCCGTCACCACGAGCTCGACGGCGAGCCGCGGCGCGCCACCGTCCTGCATCGCCTTTGCCGCAGGGGCGCAGATCGCACTGATGAGCTGGCATAGCCCGCCGATGGCGTACATCCAGCCCACCGGATGCTGCGGCCGGTGCCACGCGATGAGCGCTCCGCACAGTCCGAAGCTGAAGCCGATGACCGCGTTGCTCACGACGTACGAGTCCAGCGCCTGCGTGAAGGACCAGCCCACGCTGAGAGTCAGCACCACGCACGCGACGGCGAGCGCGCCGACCAGCGCCGCGAGTGTCGCTGCCAGCCGGCGGCTCCGCATGCGGTGGAGTCTCCACCTGCCCCGTTCCCGATGTCACGGGAAGGCGTCCCGGCCAACCCGGGCAGGTTCCCCCCGGCCGGGAGGCACGCCGATGCCGACGGGATCGTCCGCATCGCACTGTCTCCCTATCCACCTATCAGAGGGGCAGTTCATGACTACATCCGTCCGCCTAGGGCTCGTCCTGTTCGGGCTCCTGTCCGTCGCCGACATCGCCGACCTGGCGCTCACCGACGGGCACCACCCGCCCTATCTGGTCGCCGCGCTCAGCGCGCTACTCGGCGTCGCATCGCTGTACTTCGTCGTGACGGCTTGGCGCGGCAGCCCTAGTGCGCTGCGACCGCTGCTTGCACTGCGCATCCTTTCTGCCCTGACCGCGGTGCCGGCCTTCTTCGTCTCGGACGCGACGGGTGCGGCGGTCGGCTCGGCCGGCGCGATCATCGTGCTGACCGTGGTCGGCGTGCTGCTCGTTGCGCCGGCCCGCTCGCGCGCGGCGGCGACCCGATGAGGCGCGCGGCGCTGCTCCTGCTTCCGGTCGGGCCGTTGTGCGTGGGTCTGCTCCGGTTCCTGCTGCCCTATTACACAGTCGACGGCAGCCTCGCGACCGTCCAGGCGGTCGACGCCCATCCCGCACGGCAGAGCGCTGTCCTCTGGCTCGGCCTGATCGCCATCGTGACGCTGGTGCCCGGCGTGATCGCCGTCGCCACCGCCCTGCCGCCAAGCCGGCTCAAGGTCTGGGCAGTCGGGCTGTCGGTCCCCGGCTACCTCTGCCTCGGCGTACTGCTCGCCGAGGACTACCTGCTTGCGGCCGGCGCTGACGCGCACACCGACCCCCATCAGCTGGCTGCGCAGCTCGATGCGATCCATCCGTCGTTCGATGTCGGCACCGGGATCTTCGTCGTCGGACACGTCATCGGCACGGTGCTGCTCGGGGTCGCCCTGCTTCGATCCGGACGGATCCCGGCCTGGGCGGCGTGGACCATCACCGTCTCCCAGCCGTTGCACTTCGTCGCCGCGGTGATCGTCGGCAGCCCGACGCTGGACCTCATCGCCTGGTCAATGACCGCCGTGGGCATGGGCGTAGTCGCCCGCGTCCTGATCACCGAACCGTCGCACGACAAGCGCCAACTCGCCGCGGTGTAGACGAACCAATGTCCTGACGACAAAACCGAGTAACACGGCGCGTTCCGCACTCTGGGCTACAAGCACATCGATAGGGGAACCGCCTACGGTGCGTGGCTTTACTCAGCTGGCGGCGGCGCTCGTCGGTTTGCCGCGGACGCTCAGCTTCCCGGTTCAGGCGCCTTGTCCGGGCGCATTGCCGGTGCACGCGGCTGGGCTCGGTTCTCGGATGGAATGTCACGCGGCGCGCCGTGCCGCGGCCGGTACGTATCAGGCGGTGCGGTCTGTGCTCCGTCGAGGACCGGGCGCGATGCCGGACGCGATGATGTGGCGGTGGTCCGAGCGGCGCCGGCGGTCTTGCTGCGGACGACGGCTCGGTAGACGGTGGAGCGGGCCACGCCGAACAGATCGCCGAGCTCGGCGGTGGTGTACTCGCCGCTGTGCAGCAGTTCGATCAGGTGGGCTTCCTGGCGGGGGTTTGCTTGGGCTGCTTGCCGCGCAGATGGCCCTTGGCCTTCGCGACGCGCATGCCCTCGCGAGTCCTGGATCGGATGAGGTCGGCCTCGAACTCGGCCACCATCGCCAGCACATTGAACAGCAGCCGGCCGACCGGGTCGGTGGGGTCGTAGACGGATGCGCCGAGGCTGAGCCGCACTCTGCGCTTGGTCAGGTCCTCGGCGATCGCCCGAGCGTCGGGCAGCGAGCGGGCCAGCCGATCCAGCTTGGTGACCACCAGCGTGTCGCCCGCGCGGCAGGCAGCAAGCGCCTCCCGCAGCCCGGGCCGCTCCCGGTTGGTGCCGGTCAGCCCATGATCGACATAGATGCGCGACGGCTCAACGCCGAGCGCGGCCAGCCCGTCGCGCTGCGCGGTGAGATCCTGCTCCTCGGTGGACACTCGGGCGTAACCGATCAACAGTCCAGACATGACGATCCCCCAGTGGGATGAGGTCGACCCGCTGCCGGCGGCACCGGCATCGACGACGGTTATGAACCGCTACGCACCAGTGTCCGATTCTGTCATACATTCGTGTACCGTATGGCTGTGGAGGTGATCTGGTCCGATGAGGCCCTGAAGCACCTGACACGTTCGCAGCGTTACCCGGGTGCCATTGATATCGAAGTCGGCTGGACGGTCGAGGCGATCAACGACGCTGATGCCGTGCAGGTCGACCCGTACTGGACGTCGCGGGTCAACGCGCTGGCGATCATCGGCTACTCGTCCGGAGCCGGTGCCGTGCTCGTGGTGCTCGCCTACCGTGACCTGGATGGTGATCTGCACGGCATGACCGCGTGGCTGGCCACCGGCCGCGCGTTACGGCTCTATACGGAGGGGAGAACCTCATGACCAGGCGACTCGACCCCAAGCTGGGCCACGAACTGCAAGAAGAGGCGACTCGCGCCGAGGCGGCGGTCGAGGCCGACCCGGAAGCTGAGTTTCCGTCGAATGCCTCGATCAGCTGGCCGAACCGATCCCGCATGCTCACCCTGCGGCTGCGCCAGTCTGAATACGACGCCATCCAGCGCGCCGCCGAACAACGACACATCCCAGCCTCAACGCTGGCCCGGTCGCTCCTGCTCGACAAGCTCGGCGAACAGCACGCGTCGTAACGCATCGTCGCAAGGGGATCGGCAATCGGAGCAGGCGTCGTTCCTCCAGGCGTCCGGGCGTGAGCAGGCCTCACCGAATATGCAGAGTTGAACTGGACGATGTCGACGGTCGTGTCCATGTCGATCTCGCGGACCCCCCAGAACCACGCGTTGCGGTCGCGACTTTGAACTGAACGCGACACCGGAGACATACCGGCGCCCCAACGCACGCACTGTCGATCTCGCGCATGTTGTGTGACGGGTGCCAAGCGGCTGCGGGCCCGACGTCGGCGGGTGCCGGTCCGCCGTCAGCGGTCGGCCGCGGGCTGGCCTTCGGGGATCTGGTAGAGCGCCGCGAGCCGGCCGAGCGCTTCGAGCGTCCACGGTTCACCGGTGCGTTCGACGACCCAGCGCAGGAACTCCCACAGGTCGCGGTTCACGGCGGTGTCGGCGAGCGGCACGAAACGCTCGGGCAGGGCCGCGACCTCCATCCCGACCGGAACCTGCGCTCCCGACCGCGCGGTGAGGACCACCTCGTAGAGGCCTCCGCTCGGCCCGCGGAACCACCCGGGCTCCTCGGGCAGCACCCTGCCGGTGACGCCGAAGTGGTCCACGAACACCTGCCGGAACGCCGGCACCTGGCCGAGTTGGAACTCGGTCAGCACGACCTGGCGCCGACGCGCGGGCCGGTCGGGGATCTGGTCGCGCCCCAGCCACTCGAGGCTCACGGCCGCTCGCCCTCGACCCCGGCGAGGAACCCCGCGATGTGCTCGCCGATCTCGCGCCCGGAGTCCTCCTGCAGGAAATGCCGGCCGGTGACCAGGACGGGTCCCTGCGCGTCGGGCAGGGCCTGGACGAACCGGTCGGCGAAGGACGGTGCGAAGACGTCGTCCTCGCGACCCCACAGCACCAGCGCCGGCATCTGCAGCGACGGTAGCTGCTCCTCCAGCCAGGCGAAGAAGTCGTAGGTCGGGGAACCCTCGTCGAGCGGGATAAGGCGGGGGAACAGCACCGTCGGCAGCCGGCTTGCCGGGTCGGGCATCGCGTCGGCGTACGCCCGCCCGGCCCTGTCCCGGAAGCCGGCGCGGTCCACCACTGACAGGTACACCCCCCGGTCGGCCAAGCTGTTGTGCCGGCCCAGCAGGTGCGGCCCGACGAGCGGTGCGTGCAGCATCCGCCAGGGCACGACCGTGGTGTGAAACGGCGAGGGGTCCGGCCAGGCCCACGTGCTCATCAGCACCAGCGCCCGGACCGCCTGCGGATGGGACGCGGCGAAGGCGAGACCGATCGGTCCGCCCCAGTCGTGCAGCACGAGCGTGACCTCGTCGAGTCCGAGGACCTCCAGCAGGCCCGCCAGGTCCGCCACGCGGACCTCGAGCATGTCGTCGTAGGGGCTGCCCATCGGCTGCGAGCCACCGAAGCCCCGCTGGTCGGGCACCAGCACCCGGTGCCCCGCCAGGACCAACGGCTCGATGGTGTCGCGCCAGAGATAGGACCAGGTGGGGTTGCCGTGCAACAACAGGACCGGCGTGCCCTCGCCCTCGTCCAGCAGGTGCAGACGCGTGTCGTTGACCACGACGTCGTACCCGCGTCGGGCGAACGCCTCGGTCGCTGACATCCCCGCCGCCGGCACGGGCATACGGTATCGCGCCCGCCGGCTCGCCCACCGGGTCTCACCAGGCGGCGTCGACCACGGGGCGTGCGAAGGTACGCGGAGGTACGGTCTGAGCCGACCCGATCCCGCCGGCCTTGGAGTCCGTGTGCACGTGCATCGCACCCCCGCCGACCGGTTCGCCGACCTGCCCGGTTCCCCCTACCCGCCGCGTTGGGGCTGGAGTTCGTTGGGCTGCTGGTGGCGCGCGAGGGCGGGGTCGCGGTCGGGTGCCGGGCGCCGGAGCGCGCCGCTGAGCTTCGGGAGCTGCTCGGGTCGGGGT
>JALZAI010000030.1 GCA_030948475.1 Actinomycetota bacterium | reverse complement strand
CCTCGCGGACGGCTGCAACCTGGCCACCGACGAATCCCTCGATCGGAAGATCGCGGTGTTGCGTCGCCACTGCGACCAGGCCGGCCGGGACCAAGGCGACGTGGCCGTCACCGTGCTCGACCTGCCGGTCGTCGGCCGCGATCGCGACGAGGTCTGGTCCCGGGTCGAACAACTGCGTGGCCGTACCGCAGCGGCGACGTTCGCGCGCAGCCACCATGCGGGTACGTACGCCGAACAGCGGCAGCGCTACTCGTCCCTCGCCGAGAAGGGCGTGCGCACCGTGTTTCTCGCGCTGGGACACGTGCAGGGGGCAGATGACGTGCTCGCCCTTGCACCGATGATCAACTAGAGCGGCGGGATAGCCTGTCGCGATGAGCACGCCGGCCGGCGCGGGCTCCCGACGCGGAACGCGCGGGCGCTCGAAGCGAAGCTGGCCCGACCCCCCGCCGCACCCATCGGGCGAGCACGCGCCGCAGATCCCGATCTCGGCCGTGCCGAGGCACGTGGCGATCGTCATGGACGGCAACGGCCGCTGGGCGCACGGGCGTGGCCTGCCCCGTACCGAGGGCCATCGCGCAGGCGAGGCGGCGTTGCTGGACGTCCTCTACGGCGCGATCGAGATCGGCGTCTCGACCGTGTCGGCCTACGCGTTCTCGACCGAGAACTGGCGGCGCACACCCGAAGAGGTCCGCTTCCTGATGGGCTTCAACAAGGACGTGATCCGGCGCCGGCGTGACGAGCTGGCCGAGCTGGGGGTGCGCATCCGCTGGGCCGGGCGCCGGCCACGGCTGTGGCGCAGCGTCATCGATCAGCTCGAGGACGCCGAGCAGTTCACGCGCGACAACGACCGGCTCACCTTGCAGTTCTGCGTGAACTACGGCGGCCGGGCCGAGATCGTCGACGCGGTGCGGTCGATCACCCGCGATGTGCAGAGCGGGCTGCTGAACCCGGCCAAGATCGACGAACGCACGATCGGCAGGTACCTGGACGAGCCGGGGCTGCCCGATGTCGACCTGTTCATCCGCACGTCGGGCGAGCAGCGCACGTCCAACTTCTTGCTCTGGCAGTCCGCGTACGCCGAACTGCTCTTCGTCGACACACCGTGGCCGGACTTCGACCGGCGCCAGCTGTGGACGGCGTGCGTGTCCTATGCGCAGCGCAACCGCCGCTTCGGCGCAGCGGGCGCGGTCCAGGCGCCGGGCGGCGCCCGAGACAGCGATCTCTCCGACGAGCCCGAAGCCCGATGAGCACGGACGTCGCGGACGTCCGACGTCCGACGTGGCTCAGCGACGCGGTGCTTCGCGCGGTGCGGTGGGGGTGCATCGCGATCTGGGCGGTGGTGTCGGCGCTGCTGTTCTACACCGACGGTGTCCCGTTCGACCGCTCCGGCCTGCTGCTCTGGATTGCGCTCGGTCTGATCGCCGCCAGCGTCGGCCGGCGCGCGCTGTGGACCGTCCTCGTCGACTTCCTGCCGCTCGGTGCGGTACTGCTCGCCTATGACTACCTGCGCGGCTTGTCCGAGACGCTGGGCATGCCGACCTGGTGGCATCCGCAGCTCGATTTCGACCGGTTCCTGTTCTTCGGCCACGTGCCGACCGTGTGGCTGCAGCAGCAGCTGCGCTACCCGGACGTGCGCTGGTACGACGTCGTGGTCTGCCTGTGCTACATCTCCTTCTTCGTCCTGCCCTATGTGACCGCGGGTGTGCTCTGGCTGCGCAGCCGAACGGACTTCTACCGTTGGTCGCTGCGCTTCGTCAGCCTGTCCTTCCTCGCCTTCGCGTTCTTCGCGCTCGTCCCGTCCGCACCGCCGTGGGCGGCCGCGCAATGCACGGCGACCGAGGTCGCGCAGCATCCGAACAACCCGCCGTGCCTGAACGCCGGGCCGGGACCGGGTTCGCACGGCGGGCTGCTCGGACAGCTGCACCACACGCGTCCCGGCGCCGCGCCCTACCTCGAGCGGATCCCGCTGCGCGGCTTCGACGAACTGCACTTGGGCGTGGCTCGCTCGCTGGTCGCGGAGGGACAGCACGTGGTCGACCAGGTGGCGGCGGTGCCGTCGCTGCATGCCGGCGGGACGATGCTGTTCGTCATCTTCATGTGGCCGCGGGTGCGCAGGTGGTGGCGTCCGGTACTCGTCGCCTACCTGCTGCTCATGACCTTCAGCCTGGCCTACTCCGCCGAGCACTACGTCTCCGACCAACTCGCCGGCTGGCTCTGCGCAGCCCTGGTCTGCGTACTGGCCGCGCGCATCGAGAAACTCCGGCAGCGCCGCCGGCAGCGACTAATGGCCGAGCAGGCGGCGGATACCCTGGAGGCTCCGTCCGATCAGATCGTGGAGAGCCCGTGCCCGCCGACTCAACCACTGCCCGCGGCACCACCAACAACGGTGATGCCGTCATCAACCTGAGCAAGCGCCGCGGCTTCGTCTTCCCGTCCAGCGAGATCTACGGCGGATCGCGCTCGGCCTGGGACTACGGGCCGCTCGGCGTGGAACTGAAGGAGAATGTCCGCCGCCAGTGGTGGAAGGCGATGGTCACCAGCCGCGACGACATCGTCGGCATCGACTCGGCGGTCATCCTGGCGACGCCAGTATGGGAGGCGTCCGGCCATCTCGCCACGTTCAGTGACCCGCTGACCGAGTGCCGCAACTGCCACCGCCGCTACCGTGCCGACCACCTCGAGGAAGACTTCGAGCGGCGAAAGGGCCTGGCCCCGTCCGGGCTCGTCGACATCGCCTGCCCGAACTGCGGCACGCGCGGCCAGTGGACCGAGCCGAAGCAGTTCAGCGGCATGCTCAAGACCTTCCTCGGCCCGGTAGAGGACGACGAAGCGGTGCACTACCTGCGTCCGGAAACGGCCCAGGGAATCTTCGTCAACTTCCTCAATGTCATGACCACCGCGCGCAAGAAGCCGCCGTTCGGTATCGCCCAGACCGGCAAGAGCTTCCGCAACGAGATCACGCCCGGCAACTTCATCTTCCGCACGCGGGAATTCGAGCAGATGGAGATGGAATTCTTCGTCGCGCCGGGAACGGACGAGAAGTGGCACGACTACTGGCTCGAGCAGCGCTGGAACTGGTACCTCGATCTCGGCATCCGCGCTGACAACCTGCGCTATTTCGAGCACCCGAAGGAGAAGCTGTCGCACTACTCGACGCGCACCGTCGACATCGAATACCGGTTCAACTTCGGCGGCAAGGAATTCGACGAGCTCGAGGGCATTGCCAACCGCACCGATTTCGACCTGAGCACGCACTCGAAACACTCCGGCGCCGACCTGAGCTACTTCGACCAGGACAAGGACGAGCGCTGGACGCCGTACGTCATCGAACCGGCAGCGGGACTGACCCGGTGCGTGCTGGCATTTCTGCTCGACGCCTACCACGAGGACGAGGCACCCAATGCCAAGGGCAAGCTCGAGAAGCGCATCGTGCTGCAGCTGGACAAGCGCCTGGCCCCGGTGAAGGCGGCCGTCCTGCCGCTTTCGCGCAACGCCGACCTGTCCCCGGTTGCCCGGGATTTGGCCGCGGCCCTGCGCCGCATCTGGAACGTCGACTTCGACGATGCGCAGGCGATCGGACGCCGGTACCGCCGTCAGGACGAGATCGGCACGCCGTACTGCGTCACCGTCGACTTCGACACCCTCGACGACCAGGCGGTGACGGTGCGTGAGCGGGACTCGATGGCCCAGGAACGGATCGCCCTGGACCAGGTCGAGTCCTTCCTGGCCGCGCGCCTGCCCGGCTGTTGATACACCATGAGGTGTGTGACCCGCACTAACATCGACATCGACGATGACGCCGTAGCTGAAGTGATGGCGCGCTATCGTTTCAAGACCAAGCGCGAGGCGGTCAACTACGTCCTGCAGGCCGTGCTCGCCGAGCCGTTCACCGCCGAGCAAATCGTCGCCCTGCGCGGAACCGGCTTCTGGGACGGCGATCCGATCGCGGCCGGGCTAGATTCCAACGAATTCGCCGCCGCGGCTGAGGCCGACACTCGAAGCGCATGATTGTCGACACCTCCGCGTGGGTCGGTTTCAGCCGCGACGCGCAGAGTGCGTCGGGTGACACGATAATTCGGTCGGTGCGTGCCCGCACCGCGATGACGACCGACATGATCCGCCTCGAGCTGCTGGCCGGTACCTCGATCGACGCACACCGGACGACGACGCCGGTACTTGCCGGATGTACATTCGTCCCGCAGGAAGCGCACTTCGACGCGGACGACGCGGTCGAGCTGTTTCAGCGTTGCCGTCGCGCCGGAGAAACCATCCGGTCGCCGAACGACTGCCTCATTGCCGCGATCGCCATCCGGTCGGCGTCCAGGTGCTGCATCGTGATCGGGACTTCGACGTGATCGCACGTCACACGAAGCTCGAGGCGACTCGCGGATGACTGCACTCGCCGCTTCGCCACTTCGGCTCTCCGATCGCGTGATCGCCGACCCGCCGGTCGTGCTGGCGCCGATGGCCGGCATCACCAACACCGCGTTCCGACGGCTGTGCCGGGAGCAGCTGCCTGGCGGGCTGTTCGTCTCGGAGATGATCACGACGCGCGCGCTGGTCGAGCGCAATCCCAAGACGATGCGCCTGATCCGCTTCGAGCCGGACGAAACCCCGCGCTCGATCCAGCTCTACGGAGTAGACCCGGCAGTGGTCGGCGCCGCGGTGCGCATGATCGTCGAGGAGGACCTCGCCGACCACGTCGACCTCAACTTCGGCTGCCCGGTGCCGAAGGTCACGCGCAAGGGCGGCGGATCCGCGCTTCCGTGGCGGCTCGGGCTGTTCACCGATGTCGTGACGGCAGCCGTGCACAGCGCATCCGGCGTGGCGCCGGTGACGGTCAAGATGCGCCTCGGCATCGACCGCTCGCATCTCACCTATCGCGAGGCGGCGCTGCGCGCGCAGGACGCCGGCGTGGCGCACGTAGCGGTACACGGGCGCACTGCAGCCGACTTCTACGGCGGGACGGCCGACTGGGCGCCCATCGCCGAGCTGGCCGACCTGCTCGACATCCCGGTGCTCGGAAACGGCGACATCTGGGAGGCCGACGACGCGCTTCGCCTGGTGCGCTCAACCGGATGCGCAGGGGTCGTCGTGGGACGCGGCTGCCTGGGCCGGCCGTGGCTGTTCGCAGACCTGGCCGCCGCCTTCGACGGACGCTCCGATCGGACCCGGCCAGGGCTGGACGAGGTGGCCCGGACCATGCGCCGGCATGCCGAACTGCTCGCCGCGTGGCAGGGCGAGCAGCGCGGCGTCATCGAGTTCCGCAAGCACGTCGCCTGGTACCTCAAGGGATTCGCCGTCGGCAGCGAGGTGCGCAGCGCACTGGCGCAGGCGTCGTCGCTGGCCGAGCTGGACGACCTATTCGGGCGCCTGGATCTCGCCCAGCCGTTCCCCGAGGTGGTGCTCGGGCAGCCGCGTGGGCGCACGAGCGGGGCGCGCGCCGTGTCCCTGCCCGATGGCTGGCTGGCCGACCGCGGCTCCCGCTCCGTCCCCGCCGGCGCCGAGCTGGCCCACAGCGGCGGCTGACCCGCGCCGAAAACACGCGCTCGACATATTCACCGGGCTCGCCGACGGTGAGACCCGCGGCCGTTGCCGTTCACCGCGACGACCGAAGCGCTTAGGCTGCGAAGATCGCCGCATTTCCTGACCGGACGGAGCCAAGAGCCGATGACGGGCCAGTCGAGACAGACAAAGTACGTATACGACTTTGCCGAGGGCAACAAGGATCTCAAAGCTCTTCTCGGCGGCAAGGGAGCGAACCTGGCCGAGATGACGAACCTGGGACTGCCGGTACCGCCGGGCTTCACCATCACCACCGAGGCGTGCAAGGAGTACCTGAAGTCCGGCCGCGAGCCGCAAGAGCTCGCAGAGGAGGTCTCGGAGCATCTCCAGGACCTCGAGAAGACAATGGGCAAGAAGCTGGGCCAGTCCGACGATCCGCTGCTCGTGTCGGTCCGGTCCGGCGCCAAGTTCTCGATGCCCGGGATGATGGAGACCGTCCTCAACATCGGGCTCAACGACCAATCGGTACGTGGGTTGGCCGCGCAGGCCGGCGACGAGCGCTTCGCCTTCGACTCCTATCGCCGGCTGATCCAGATGTTCGGCAAGACCGTGCTGGGCATTGGTGGCGAGCACTTCGAGGACGCCCTGGAGTCCGCGAAGCAGGCGAAGGACACCGCCAACGACCTCGACCTGGACGCCGAGGCCATGCGCAAGCTCGTCGAGACGTTCAAGGAGGTAGTCGTCGCGCAGGCCGGCCGTCCGTTCCCGCAGGAGCCGCGCGAGCAGATGGATCTCGCCGTACGCGCCGTCTTCGACTCGTGGAACACCGAGCGTGCCGTCATCTACCGCCGGCAGGAACGAATTCCGTCCGACCTGGGTACTGCAGTCAGCGTCGTGGCGATGGTGTTCGGCAACCTGGACATGGACTCCGGGACGGGCGTCGCCTTCACCCGCGACCCCGCTTCGGGTGCGCAGGGCATCTACGGCGACTATCTGCAGAAGGCGCAGGGCGAGGACGTCGTCGCCGGCATCCGCAACACCGTCCCGCTGGCCGACCTGGAAAACCTCGACAAGGACGCGTACCAGCAGTTGCTCGAGAACATGCAGACGCTCGAGGAGCACTACCAGGACCTGTGCGACATCGAGTTCACGATCGAGCGCGGCAAGCTGTGGATGCTGCAGACTCGGGTCGGCAAGCGCACCGCAGCGGCCGCGTTCCGGATCGCCACGCAGCTCGTCGACCAGGGCCTGATCGACATGGACGAGGCGGTGTCGCGGGTGACCGGGGCGCAGCTGGCTCAGCTGATGTTTCCCCGCTTCGACGAGAAGGCCTCGGGACGAAAGAAGATCGCGCAGGGCATGAACGCCTCGCCCGGCGCGGCTGTCGGCAAGGTGGTGTTCGATTCGCTCACTGCCGTCAAATGGGCACAGTCGGGCGAGTCAGTGATCTTGGTGCGCCGCGAGACCAATCCTGACGACCTGAACGGGATCATCGCTGCGGCAGGCATCCTCACCAGCCGCGGCGGCAAGACCTCGCACGCGGCCGTCGTTGCGCGCGGCATGGGCAAGACCTGCGTCTGCGGGGCCGAGCAGCTCGACGTGAATACCAAGCAGCGAATCGTGCGGGGACCGAACGGGGTGGAGATCAACGAGGGGGACGTCATCTCGATCGACGGAACGTCGGGCGACGTGTTCCTCGGCGAGGTGCCGGTCGTCGACTCCCCGGTGGTGCGCTACTTCGAGGAGGGCGGGCTGGACGAGTCCGACGACCTGGTGATGGCGGTCGACCGGATCATGAAACACGCCGATGGGGTCCGGCGGATGGCGGTGCGAGCCAATGCCGACAACGCCGAGGACGCGGCACGCGCCCGCCGGTTCGGCGCGCAGGGTATCGGGCTGTGCCGCACCGAGCACATGTTCCTCGGCGAGCGTCGGCAACTGGTCGAACGGCTGATCCTCGCCGACACCGACGAGGAGCAGGCGACCGAGCTGAAAGAGCTGCTGCCGATGCAGCGCGAGGACTTCGTCGCAATCCTCGAGGCCATGGACGGGCTGCCAGTGACCGTCCGGCTGTTGGATCCCCCGCTGCACGAGTTCCTGCCCGATCTGACCGAGCTGTCGGTGCGCGTCGCCGTCGCCGAGGAGCGCGGCGAGAAGCGGGAGAACGACCTGCGGATGCTGCAGGCCGTGCACAAGCTGCACGAGCAGAACCCGATGCTCGGCCTGCGCGGGGTGCGGCTGGGCGTGGTGATCCCTGGGCTGTTCGAGATGCAGTCGCGTGCGATCCTGGAGGCCGCGGCCGAGCGGATCAAGGTCGGCGGGGTGCCCCGGGTGGAGATCATGGTGCCGCTCGTGGCCAACGTCCAGGAGTTCGAGACCGTCAAGCAGGAAATCATCAAGGTGGCCCGCGAGGTGCGTGCCGAAACAGGCGTACACCTGGAGTTCCTGGTCGGGACGATGATCGAGCTGCCGCGCGCCGCGCTCACCGCCGACCAGATTGCCGAGGCCGCCGAGTTCTTCTCCTTCGGCACGAACGACCTCACCCAGACGACATGGGGCTTCTCCCGCGACGACGTCGAGGCCGCGTTCTTCTCCGCGTACCTGGAAAAGGGCATCTTCGGAGTCAGCCCGTTCGAGTCGATCGACCGCGAAGGTGTCGGCGAGCTGGTCCGGATCGGCGCCGAGAAGGGCCGCTCGCGTCGTCCTGGCCTCAAGCTGGGCATCTGCGGCGAGCACGGCGGCGATCCCGACTCGGTGCACTTCTTTGACGAGGTGGGGCTGGACTACGTCTCCTGCTCGCCGTTCCGGGTACCGGTGGCCCGGCTCGAAGCCGGCCGCGCGGCACCCGACGAGTAACGGCAACCGCCGTTGACTGACGGCGGATTCGCCGTCACTCGCCGGGCGGATCCGTCACTCGCCGCGCGGAGGCGGGTCGGGGCGCGTCGGGGTAACGTCGGGGGGTGTTCCGGCGCCGGCCTCGTCCCACCTCGGCGCCCACCGACGCGCTCGAATCGCGGCGGCGGGAGCCGGACGGCGGGACCTTGGTGCTACCGACCCTCGCGCTCGTCGAGCAGATCCTCGACGAGTTCGGACTGAAGCACTCGATCGACGACGACGGTGATCTTGTCGTGCGCTGGGAGAAGTGCAGCGTCTTCTTCTTCTTCTACGGCGAGCAGCGCGAGATCCTGCAGGCCCGGCTGTACATGAACCGCCGATTCGATGTCGAGAACCGCGGTTCGCTGGCGTTGATCCTGGACGAGTGGAACCGGATCAAGCTCTTCCCGAAGGTGTACACCGTGCTGCCCGACGACGGTCGCGTGGGCATCTGCGCCGAGCAGTGCTTCGACTTCGAGCCGGGCGTGACGCGCGCCCAGCTGAAGTACACGGTCGGTCTCTGGGTGGACACCCTGCTGCGGTTCACCGACTGGGTGGACGAGCAGGTCTGAGGCTTGTACGAGTATGACGCCGCCGACCGCGCGCGGCGGGTGGCCGAGCCGCCCAAGCGCGCCGGGGCTGCGAGCGGAGCGGCTCTGCGCGGGGACTTCCAGCGCGACCGCGCCCGGATCCTGCACTCCTACGCATTCCGGCGCCTCGCCGACAAGACCCAGGTCGTGGTGCCGGGCGAGGACGACTTTCCACGTACTCGGCTGACGCACTCGCTGGAGGTCGCCCAGATCGGACGCGAGATCGGCGCCGCGCTCGGCTGCGATCCCGACCTCGTCGACGCGGCCGGCCTGGCGCACGACATCGGCCACCCTCCCTTCGGCCACAACGGCGAGGACGCGCTCGATCTCGCGACCGCTTCCTTCGGCGGGTTCGAAGGCAACGCACAGACGTTTCGCGTGCTCACCCGGCTCGAGGCGAAGGCGACACATCCGTCCGGCGAGCCGGCCGGGCTGAACCTCACCCGCGCCGTCCTCGACGCAACCTGCAAGTATCCATGGGGCCGCCGCGACGATGCGCGCAAGTTCGGCGCCTATGCCGCCGACTTCGAGGCATTCCAGTGGGTGCGCGCGGCCGCCGGCGAGCAACGGTGCTGCCTCGAGGCGCAGGTCATGGACTGGGCCGACGACGTCGCCTACTCCGTCCACGACGTCGAGGACGGAGTGCACGGGGGCCTGATCCGGCTCGCGGCCGTCGACGACCGGGCGCGGGAGTTGCTGTGCGCGGTGGCGGCGCGGTGGTATTCGTCGCACACGCCGGACGAGCTCGCGCCCGTGCTCGAGGAACTGTTGGACCTGCCGACGCTGCGGGATCTGGCCGGCTACGACGGCTCGTACGCGGCGCAGGCGGCGGCCAAACGGGCGACGAGCGAGCTGACCGGGCGGTTCGCCGCGGCCGCGGTCACCGCGACGCGGGCGGTGCACGGCGGACGGCCGCTGGGGCGCTACTCCGCCGACCTGGTCGTGCCGTCCGCCATAGCCGCCGAATGCGCGTTGTTGAAGGCGCTCGCCGCGCATTTCGTGATGGCCCGTCCGGGCGCGGCCGAGCACCAGGCGTGGCAGCGCCGGCTGCTGACCGATCTCGTTGACGCGGTG
>JALZAI010000024.1 GCA_030948475.1 Actinomycetota bacterium | reverse complement strand
GCGCCAGATGATGTTCAACGTCATCACCGAGTTCGCCAAGGGACCTGCCGCGGCTCGGCATCCGCCACACTCCAACGTCGACCGTCTCGGGATCCCCCGTCTGCAGATCCCGCCCGGCGGCACCGATTAGCGAGCGGCGAAGCTGTGGCGACGCTCTACGCAGGATTGCTCACCTCATCGACAAGGCGAGCTATGTCGTAGGCGCCGGCCCAGCGCCCACGTGATCCGCATGTGTGAGGTGTGCGAGCAGCCGTTGTAGCGTCGTACAGGCGTTCGCTTTGACGCCCATGCTATTGGCGGCTCTTCGCGTTGGAGTGGGGAGCGTGACGCGTCTCGGTTGAGGTGAGGGTCCGCGAATTGGGGTCAGGGGCCCCGACATCGTTGTGGTTGTTCGACGACCACTTGACGAGGAGACCCCTGACGATGAGGGACGGTAACGACCTGGCGGACGCGCTGCTGGGACTGGACGGCTTCCGGGTGCTCGAGGTGGCAGAAACGACTGAGGAGATCACCGTCACGATCGAGACGACAGCGGACCTGGTTGGCTGTTCGGAGTGCGGAGTGCGCGCCGAGTCCCAAGACCGGCTTCCGATCGCGATCCGTGATCTGGCCTGTTTCGGTCGACCGGCCAGGCTGGTGTGGGTCAAGCGTCGGTGGCGCTGCCGGGAATCGATGTGCGACGCAAGGACCTGGACCGAACACTCCGATCAGGTCGACGCGCAGGTGGTGCTCACCCGGCGGGCTGGGGTCGAGGCGTGCCGCCAGGTTGGTGAGAACGCCCGTCCGGTGTCGGGTGTCGCTGCAGAGCTCGGGGTGTGTTGGTGGACGGTGATGAACGCGGTGATCGAGCACGGCACCCCACTGGTCGATGACCCCGAGCGGGTCGGCGCCGTCACTCAGCTCGGTGTCGATGAGACTTCGTTGTTGAAGGCCAACCGCGACCATTCGACGATCTACGTCACCGGCCTGGTGGACCTGCAGCAGCGGATCCTGATCGACATGGTCGAGGGCAATACGGCCGCTGATCTGCGGGAATGGACCGCCAACGCGCATCCTGGCTGGCTGGCAGGGATCGAGGTGGTGGCCACCGATCTGGCCGAGTCGTTCCGGGCTGGGCTGTCGCCGCATCTTGATCACGCAACCCGGGTGGCCGACCCGTTTCATGTGGTCCGGGTCGGCAACCGCTGCTTGGACAAGGTCCGCCGCCGCGTCCAACAAGAGAGCCTGGGTCACCGCGGCCGCAAGACCGACCCGCTGTATCGGATCCGCAAGCTGCTGCTCACCGGCAACGAACGCCTCAACGAGCGCGGCCGGGATCGGATGCTGCTGGGTCTGCGCGTCGGCGACCCCAACGACGAAGTCGTCGGTGCATGGCTGGCCAAGGAGTCGGTGCGCGACGTCTACCTCGCGGAGGACCGCAAGGACGCAGCGTTGCTCATCGACAAGGCCATCGCCGGCTGCGTCGCCGACGACGTCGAGGAGATCAGATCACTCGGCCACACCCTGGCCTCGTGGCGCACCGAGATCCTCGCCCACCACGACACCGGCGCCAGCAACGGGCCCACCGAAGGCCTCAACCTGTGCGTCAAGAAGGTGAAACGCTGCGGCCACGGGTTCCGGTCCTTCCAGAACTACCGGCTACGCGTACTCCTCCACGCCGGCGGAGTCACCTGGCCAAGTCGGCCACGACCATCACGCATCAGAACCCGCTCTCCCCACCCAAACGCGTAGAGCCGGTTTCGAACTCCACCAGAACGTCGATGTCGCTGTCAGGCTCCGAAGTCACTGCGCAGGACCGATCCCGGACAGTCGCATCAGCGTTGTTGACCGGGGAGCCGTCCGATCAGCGTGTGGACCCGGTTGGCTTCTTCGGGTAGCAGGTGGGGGTCGGCGAGCCGAGCGGTGGCAACGGCACCGAGCTCGTCCGCGGTGCATGGCTGAGTTACTGCGGCGCGGATGCGGGCGGCGAAGAGTCGGTTGCCGATTCGAGCGATGGCGGCGGCTGCCGCGCCGCCGGGCGGGGTGGATGTGGTGATGAGGAGGTGGGTTTGTGCGTGGTCCAGGGGCGCGGTCCCGGCGGCTGCGGCTTCCCAGTCGATGAGGACGGGGCCGTTGATGCTGAGGATGACGTTGCCGGGATGCAGATCGAAGTGGCAGAGCACCGCATCTTCGGGTGTGTCAAAGGGCCGTCTGAGCCACTGCGGGGCGGGCACGGCATGCAAGCGGTCGTGGAGCTGGGCGAGGATGACGGCGTTGCGTTGAAAGGTCCAGGGCCGCCTCGTGAGCTGGTCCAGCATCGACGGACCATCGATGCGCTGCAACACGAGATCGGGCCCCTGCGCGTCGTGCACCGCGGGTACGGGGATGCCGTGGCCCGCGGCGAGGATGAGCACGTCGGCCTCGGGCTGGGCGGAACGGCCGGTGTCGCGGTAGCGGCGCAGGACTCTGCCGTCGCCGATGTCGTGGATCGTCGCGCTGCGGCCCTCGGCGATGATGGGCCCACGGTGGTCATGCATCGTTGTTCTTTTGTGGCTGGCGTCTGGTCGGCGGCTGCGGTGCGGCGGTGATGAGAGCGGCTCCTTGCTTTGATCGCGCGCGGCGGGCGTTGATCCGCACGTCGTCGGGGACTCGGGAGCGGGCCTCGTCGGCCCACGCCGCGATGGCGGCCGCGATGCGCGCGCCGCAGTCAACGACCAGCGCGGCGTAGGCGGCGTCGGGGACGCTGTTGAGGGCGGCGGCGTAGTCGGCGAATGCGGTCGCCTGGGCAGTCGCGGTGGCCGCCACGTCATCGATCACGAACCGGGTGGTGTCCGCGGGGCGGCGGTGGCCGAACAGGACCCGCAGCAGGAACGGGAGCCGCAGGACCGCATCCTCTGCCGGGGTGCTGTCGAGCCAGGAGTCGAGGGCATCCTCGCCGGCGGTGGTGAGCCGGTAGACCCGCTTGTCGGGGTATCTGGCCTGGGTGACCTCGGTGCTCTCGATCAAGCCGCGCTGCTCGAGCCGCTGCAACTCGACGTAGACCTTCGACTTCGAGATCGGCCAGAAGTGGCCGATGGTGCGTTCCGCGGCGCCGCGTAGGTCGTAGCCGCTCATCGGCGCGAGCGACAACAAGCCAAGGATCGCGTAGGACGTCGACGACAGCACGAGCTCATCCTAGCCACTGGGTTAGTCCAGTGTGGCATAGTCTCTAGATGACTACTGAGCGCTATCGGCGCCCTGGCTTGTTCGTACGTCTGGTGTTCAACCCACTCGTCGCGCTCTGCCTGCGACTTGGCATCAGCGTGTGGGGCGCCAGGATCTTGGTCGTGAGAGGTCGCCGCAGCGGGGTGCCGCGATCAATCCCGGTCAACGTCCTCACCGTCGAAGGCGTCAACTACCTCGTCGCGCCGCGGGGTGGGACTGAGTGGGTCCGCAACCTCCGAGTGGCACGAACATGCCACCTTCGCCTTGGCCGTCGATCGCGAACCCACGCGGCTCACGAGCTCGCCGATGTCGACAAGCCCGCGGTTCTGCGGGCTTACCTACGCCGATGGGGCATCGAGGTCGGCATCTTCTTCGACGGCCTGACGGCCGATGCACCCGAGGCCGACCTTGCCGCCGCCGGCCACGAGCACCCGGTCTTCCGCCTTGACCCAGGAC
>JALZAI010000005.1 GCA_030948475.1 Actinomycetota bacterium | reverse complement strand
ATAATACCTTCTTCGCCCAGATCACCAGCCGTCCCGCGTAACCGCCGTCGGCCCAGACCAGGCTGATCGTGTGGAATCGTGCGGTCAGGGCCGCCAGCAGTCGGTGCCCGGCGTCGCGGTCTTGGATCCCGGCGATAGTGACCACGACGGCCAACAGCACACCGCCGGTGTCGACGGCGATATGGCGTTTGCGTCCGTTGATCTTCTTTCCCGCGTCGTAGCCACGGCTGGTCGTGGCCACGGTGTCAGCGCCCCGCACCGACTGGGATTCGATGATCGCCGCGGTCGGCGTGGGGTTGCGGCCCTCATAGACCCGGACCAGATCGCGCAGCGCGTCGTGGATCGCCTGCCAGGCACCCGTGCGCGCCCAGCGGCGAAACACCCCATAGACCCCCTCTGGTACGGCGGGAACTCCTGCGGCAGCTGCGCCCACGCGATCCCGCCCCGGACCAGGTAGAAGACCGCATCCATGACCAGCCGGCGGGAGTGCTTCTCCGGAGGGCCACCCCGGCCCGCAGTGTTCCCCGGCGGCGGCAACAACGGCTCCACCAGCGCCCACTGCGCGTCGGTGACCGACGACGACGGATACACCCCACATCGCGACGGCATCAGATCGGGCGACACAGGATGGGCAGGGCATGACACACATACGCAGACAGGCGAGACTGACACACGAACTCCTGGTAGGTGGCTGGCGTCGACAACCACCCACCTACCAGGAGTTCCTCACCTCAAGATCACGACACGCCGACGCGAGCCTGACCGAGTTTCAAAACGCTCTCTTAGAGGTGCACGGGGTCAGTCGTCGTAACCACATCCGCCACCCGTATTTTTACGATTATGCCTACTTCGTGCCGTGCGAGCTCGACAAACCGTCCGATCGCCGCCCGACAGGCCTCGCCCTGGCTGTTCAGCTCCGCCTTGGTCGTCACGTTCTTCAATGACGACGTCACGTCCCGCGCTTCGTCTGCGCACCGAATGACGTCGGGGTCCCCAGCAACGAGCGACACCTGGAAGTAAGTCGCCCAGACAACGCTACGCTTCGCATAAACATCGTGGCTGTCGGTGCAACTCTCGCCCTCGTTCTCGATGAACCACCTGGCCATCAGGTCCTTGCGGAACTCCATGATGGCCGCCGCGAAGTTGCGGTACGCCTCCAGCCGAGCCTCGTGTAATCGAGCGTGCGCCGCGTTGCGCCGCTGAAGCGCATGGGTGAGAAAAGAACCAACGATCACGCCGGCCAGAACCCCGACCACACCGATCAACGCCGTCACCATTGTCTCGACGATACCGGCTTCCGATCACGTCGCGGCTCCCTAGCCCAGTATGCAGACGGTGACAGCCGGAACTGGCAACCGCAGACCGCGCTCAGGTCGTTCACCATCGCTGAGCTGTCTCTGCGCAGAGCCCCCCGGATGGCGTTGCGGGCAGATGCAGCAGCGCCGGGTCAGGGTCGGCGACGGTCTCACAAGAGGCGATCTCAGCAAGCCAGTCCAAGCCGCCCTCGCGTGCGCTGTGCTTGGTTTGGGCCAAGTACCCGCATCCGCACCCGCACCCGTGTGGTCAGGTTCGCGAGCCAGGCGACAACCCAGTGTGCACGCCGACGGGTGATCCACTGGCGCCAGTGACGGTGGCCGGCGGGTGACGGGGTTCCTCCAAGAGCTCGGCAAGAAGCTCGCCGAACGGCGGCTGACGTTGCTCGTCCTGCCTACTCTGGATCGGCGCGGCCGTCGTCGCGAACCCACGCGCTGGACCCGCGGCTGGCCAGCGACCGGATCACCAAGCGGGCCAACGCCCAGCACGGCACCGGGGTGCTCGTTATCGGGCTGGTTGGACTGCTGCTCGCCAGCGTCTCCGTGGGCTGACTGTCCGCCTCCGCTATCGGTGGTGTGGCGCGTCGGACGTGGGCTGCCCGTGGCCGGCGATCTCCCGCCTCGCTGTTGACGCGATGGCGTCAACGCCGCTGAGACGAGCGCTACAGAAAGGTGAAAGAGCTTGTAACGGCTGTGATTTGCGCGATGAGATCGCGGTTCCCGAGCTCATCGATCTCACCGAACGACGTGACGCCGTCGGGATGGAGCGACCGGAGCGGCCGACCTGGGTCGGGGACCGGTGGCGGGCCAACGCCGTTGGTCGTCATCGCGGTTGTCGTCCAGGTGACCGGGTGCGTCAGGCCCGCGCCGCGACGGCACGCTCTGTCTGCTCATCAAGAGCGCCTCAGACCTGCACGCCAACGCGCTCGCCGAGGTCGAGGCGCTGCTGCGCAACGAGTCCCCGTAACCGTCGCGCCCGCTACGGCGACATCCCTCGAGAAGGGGACCAGTGGGAGCTCGCCGGACGCAGTCGGCAGCCGAAGAACAGCTGATCGCGGCGCTCGTGCCGGATGTCGTCGAACTACAGCTGGCGCCGCAGGTAGTCCCCGCTTACCCCAAATACCTCTTGACAACACCAAGAAGCGTCAGGCGGGGTTGATCCCGTACAGCAGCTCGCAGCTCGTCACAGCGATGGACGACGGGGG
>JALZAI010000417.1 GCA_030948475.1 Actinomycetota bacterium | reverse complement strand
GCCTCGACGCGGTCTGATGGACCGGTGATGAGCGCGCACTTGATAGGCATTCGGTGACCCTGTCCGCTCCGGGCTAGGCGAAGGCGTCGATTCCGGTGATCGCGCGGCCCATGATGAGCGATTGCATGGTGTCGGTGCCCTCGTAGGTGTACACGGCTTCGATGTCGGCGTGGTGGCGGGCGACGTCCATGAGACACGCAACTTGTCTGCGACTGCCAGTCCGGGCCCAAGCCGCGCACTGTCCTACGCCAAGCCAAGCGCGAGCGGCGCTCGCTGTAGAGAAAAATAATCCTTCTCTTGCACCCTACGCCGCCCGTGCTGCCCGCCGTCGTCCTGCGCAGGGCGGACATCTGTGCGAGCTAGCGAGGTCAGCGAAGCGAGCCATCAGGCCGCGACGCACGACGAACAGTGGATTCACGTCGACCCGGAACGGGCCGCACACGGCCCGTTCGGCCGCACGATCGGGCACGGCTACCTCACGCTTGCGTTGGCGACCTTCCTGATCGCTGACGTGTTCGAGGTACCGGACGCGATACTGGTCGTCAACTACGGCCTCGACCGGGTCCGGTTCCCCGCCCCGCTGCCGCTCGGAGCACGGGTTCGCGCGCAGATCAGCCTGACCGAGTTGCGGGAGTTCAGCGGCGGCGTGCAGACGAGCCTGCATCTGGTCTATCAGGTCCGCGACCAGGCCAAGCCGTGCTGCGTCGCCGACGTACTCCTTCGCTACTACACAAGCGCTGCGCTGTAGATCACAGGCGTCTCACCAACGCCCGCGCACGGAATTAGCTCGTTAGCAGCCATCGTGCTAATATAGCTAATAGCATCACAGCAGACCTCAACGACTAAGGAGCCATCGAATGGCAACCGCACAGACCAAGACCAACCAGAACTCCCCGGCCGGATTCGAGCTCCCGTCGGTCGAAGCGGCCACCGAGCGGATCCGCGACCTCAACGAGCGACTCATCATCTCCTCGAAGAGCGCCGGGCTCGTCGCACTGGACGCCTACGAGAAGGCGCTGCAGAGTCTCGTGGACTTCGAGGAGAAGGTTGCCTCCGCCAGCCAGCTCGAGTGGGTCTCCGCCCTGGCCAGCACGCACGCCAAGTTCATTGCCGACGTCAGCAGCTCCTACACCAAGGCCGCGCGCGACCTGCTCAAGTAGCAGCCGAACCAGCATCTGAACCAACTGTCCAAGCACCCACCCCTGCGCTCACCCTCGTCCATCGAGGGTGAGCGCAGTGTTGTCGGCACCAAGCCGTGAATCGTTGATGATGATGTTGAACGGACGACTCTGGCCCACCGCCGCGCCATCAAACTGCTCGATCCGAGGCCCACGCCGTCTCGCCGAGTTCGGCTGAACGTGTAACCAGGTGTGGTACGTGTCCAGTGCGCCCGCCGCGGTCAGCGAGCGTTGCGGTCGTACCAGTTCAGAACCCGAAGCGCGCGGAGCGTGTTCCAGCGACCGGGCTGTCCATCGCCTTCCTCCATCGAGAAGTGCACCGCGCCGGGGTGGGTGTGCTCCAGCAGCCAGGTGCCGTCGGGCTGCTGCTTCGAGCGCAGCGTCGCGACCGCCTCGGCGAGTCGCGGATCCGGCGTGTCCCCGACTGCGCGGAAGTAGTCCAGGGCCCACAGTACGTCGTAGTGCCACCAGGTCGGGAACGAGAACCGCAACCAGTCCGGGTCGACCACCGCGCCGGTGCTGAGCCGCCGGAACAGCCGGCGGTCGAGCAGGTACTCCTGCCCTCGGCGGCGTGCCGCGACGACCTGCGCGGAACCGCCGGTCGCGCGCTCGTGCTCAAGCAGCCCCTCGAGCACGCAGATCGTCGTCGCAAACGACGCGCGCACCGAGCCGTTCTCGGTCTCGCAGTTCCAGCCGCCGTCCGCGAGTTGCTCGCCGAGCAGCCGGTCGACGATGTCGTCGACGTCCACTCCGAAGTAGGCGCCGATCGCGACCGTCCGGCCGTTGATGCACGGCTCGACCTCGCCGGCGAAGAACGACTGCCCGGCGTGCTCCCATCGGCAGTTCTCGCGCACCAGCGCAACCGTCTCGCGGACCGGCTGGGCGTTCGGGTCGATGCCGAACTCGCGCAGCAGCGTCAAGGTGGGGAAGGTCGCCGTCCAGGGCTGCCCCTGGGAGAAGTCGCCGCGGAAGTCGGCCGGGAAGCACGCGCCGCCTGCCCACTGGCCGTCCTCGCCGCGCAGCTCGAGCAACCGGGCGCCCCAGCCCTCGATCGCGACACGCGCGTGCTCCGCGGCCACCGTCTCGGGCGGCGCGTCGCTGAGATCGCGCAGCACCTGCCAGCGCAGCGCGGGGTCGGAGTCGAGCAGCCAGTCCTGGACCGTCATGCGCCGAAGCTAGACCAGGTCGCCGGCAGCGGTCAGCGGGTGCGCGGCAGCACGTCGCCGGCCAACCGCGGGCGAAACAGCAACTTCGCCCGGATGGGCTTCACCGAATCCGACATCTCCGAGCTCAGCGACCGGCTCGTGGACGAGCTGGTGGTGTGGGGCGGCGCGGATCGCGGCGAGGGCCGGCGAACATTTTGATGCCGGCGCGGATCAGGTCGTGCTCGGCTTCCTCAACGAGGGCGCGCAACCCGGCCCGATCGAGGTCGCCCGGCAGCTGTCCAATCGCCTGCTGCGCTGACCGAGACTCGCCGGAGGCACGGAACGCAAACCCGGCACCACCGCGTCCACTGCTCATGGGCGCAATGCGGCGGGCCACGGCGATCGGATCTGTTTTGCTCCTGTTCGCCGGCGGCTGCGCGTCGAGAGCTCCCTCCGGGGCGCCGCGGACGGCGAACACTGGGCTCCGCTCTCGTATGGTGAGCGTGGGCCTGGCGATGGACGGACGAGTCGTGACCCTGCACCGCGGTCAGCGGTTATGGGTCATCCTGGCGAAGAACTGGACGCCGCCAACGGCCCGGGGAGCATCCGGCGAGGCCGGGCCGGGACTGCAGCCGCTGCGCAGCGACTCGGCCCGCGGATACCCCGCGCCGGGCCGAGCGTCCGCTGTATTCACCGCGACTCGCATCGGCGGGGCGACGGTGACCGCGAAGACCGATTATGCCTGCCGGCATGTCAGTCCACAGTGCGAGCTGCCGCAGCGGGTCTTCTCGCTCGCGGTGCGGGTGCTTCCGCCGGCCGGCCAGGGAGCTGGCCCGCTGCCGCAACCCGCGCACGGCTGAACGTGCGCGTTCGGTGCGGAACTGTCAGAGCTGGTTGGCATTATCGCGATCGTGACCCCGAGCGACCTGCGCGCCACCGCCCAGGAGCACCTCACCCGGCTGGCCGGCCCAGCCGCCGTGCTGCGCGACGACCAGTGGACCGCGATCGAGGCGCTCGTCGCGCAACGCCGCAAGGCAGTCGTCATCCAGCGCACCGGCTGGGGCAAGTCGGCCGTCTACTGGATTGCGGCGGCGCTGCGTCGCAGGCAGGGCTCCGGTCCGGCGTTGGTAATCTCCCCGCTGCTGGCGCTCATGCGGGATCAGGTCGCGGCGGCACAGCGGTCCGGCCTGTCGGCCGTAACGCTCAACAGTGCCAACATCGAGAGCTGGCCCGAGATCGAGGCCGAACTCGCCGCCGACACTGTCGACGTCCTGCTCATCTCCCCCGAGCGCCTCAACTCGATGGGCTTCCGCACGCGGGTGCTCCCCCACCTCGCTCCGCGCATCGGCCTGCTCGTCGTGGACGAGGCGCATTGCGTGTCGGACTGGGGCTCGGACTTCCGACCCGACTACCGGCGCATCGCCGACGTACTCGCCGGTCTGCCCCCGGGCACGCCCGTCCTCGCCACGACGGCAACAGCCAACGACCGGGTCACGGCCGATATCGCGGCACAACTGGGCACGGACACGCTCACCCTGCGCGGCTCGCTCGATCGCGAGAGCCTGCGTTTGTCCGTGCTCCGCACGCCCGACCTCGCGACCGCCTATGCCTGGATCGCCGATGCGCTGGCCGGCCGCGACCTGCCTGGTTCCGGGTTGATCTACACGCTGACCGTTGCCGGCACGACGCAACTAGCCGACTTCCTGCGCGCGCGCGGCCACCTGGTCGCCGGCTACTCGAGTGCCACGCCGCCCGATGAGCGCGCCGACATCGAGAAACGGCTGCTCACCCACGAACTGCGAGCTGTGGTCGCTACGTCCTCGCTCGGCATGGGTCTCGACCATCCCACGCTCGGCTTCGTCGTCAACCTCGGCGCGCCGCCGTCCCCGATCGCCTACTACCAGCAGGTCGGGCGGGCCGGGCGCGCGCTCGATGTTGCCCAGGCCGTGCTTCTCCCGACGAGCGCGGACGAGAACATCTGGGCCTACTTCGACTCGACCCGCTTCCCGCCGGAGCGGCAGGTCCGCAGGGTCCTCGATGTGCTCGAGAGCGCGGACGCGCCGATGTCGGTGCCGAAGCTGGAAGCAGACGCCGGGATGCGCCGCGGCCGCCTCGAGGCGCTGCTCAAGGTTCTCGACGTCGAGGCCGCGGTGACCCGCGTCGACGGCGGCTGGACCACGACCGGCAAACAGTGGACCTACGACGGTCAGCGCTATGCGGCCATCGCGACGGCCCGCCACACCGAGCAGGACTCGATGCGCCGCTACGAGCGCGGCGACAGCTGCCTCATGCAGCAGTTACGCCATGAGCTCGACGACACATCCGGCACCGACTGCGGACGCTGCTCGGTCTGCACCGGGCGCCTCCCCTTTCCCGGCCCGGAGCCGGCAGCAGAGTCGATCACCGCCGCCAGGGCGCACCTGCGTTCCCAGACGGTGGTGCTCGAGCCGCGCAAGATGTGGCCGTCCGGCGCGCCTCGCCGAGGCAAGATTCCCGAGGTGCTGCGCGCCGAACCAGGACGCGCCCTCGCCCTCGCCGAGGACGCTGCCTGGCTCGACGAGGTCACCGCCGCGCTCGGCCGCGACGAGCCAGTGTCGGCCGAGCTGTTCGATGGCCTGGTGCGCACGCTGGCGCGATGGGGTTGGCCCTGCGG
>JALZAI010000415.1 GCA_030948475.1 Actinomycetota bacterium | reverse complement strand
GATCGGCGCCGCGATGGTTGCCCTGAATGTCCCAGTCACCGCTCACCTACTCGCGATCACCGGCGTCGTCGCCGTCGTGATCCCGATCGCATCTCGCGGTTTCCTGCCGCACTCGAGACCAATCAGGACCGGCCAGAGTTCGTCGAAGCGGGCGCTGGTCGCGTGGACCGAACCACGCACCCTGCTGATCGGGCTGCTCATCCTCTGCATGGCCTTCACCGAGGGCACGGGCAACGACTGGCTCAACATCGCCGTCATCGACGGCTATCGGGCTGCCCCAGCACTCGGCACCATCACGTTCGCGTTGTTCCTCGCCGCGATGACACTCGGCCGCTGGTTCGGCCCCGGCATCATCGAGCGACACGGTCGGGTGCTCGTGCTTCGGGTATCTGCCATCGCGGCGATCGCGGGCTTGCTGCTCGTCGTCTTCGGACGTTTGCTGCCGCTCGCGATGATCGGGTCCGGGTTGTGGGGGCTGGGTACGGCGCTCGGGTTCCCGACCGGGATCAGCGCCGCGTCCGACGATCCCGGCCGCGCCGCCGCCCGCGTCAGCGTGGCTGCGTCCATCGGCTACCTAGCGTTTCTTGCGGGACCGCCGCTCATCGGTTTCGTCGGCGATCACGTCGGGGTGTTGCGGGGACTGTCGGTCACGCTCGGAGTGCTCGCCGTCGCGTTGCTCGCGTCAGGTGCCACCGCCCCGCTGCCGACGGATACAGCGCGCGCTCCCGGCCCGGAGCAGTAGTCAGCAGGCGTCGCTCGTGATGTCGAGCCGCACCGCGCCGTCCTGCGCATTCACGACCGACACCGACAGGCACCATTCGTGCCACGGCAACTCGGCCGCCTTGAGGCAGCGGATCAGCACGATGTGCTCGCCGGTACGCAGCAACACGGGTTCGGTGCGCCGCGGTGTGGGATGGGAGTCGTAGCAGCGGGTCGGCGTGCTGCCGGTGACGTCTGCGCGCAACTGCTGGCCGTCGACGTAGACCTCGACGTCGTCGCTGTTGTAGTACTCGAGCGCGACGTCGCCTTCGGACGCGACGTCGATGTGGGTCATCGCGTGCACGACGTACCCGCATTCTGGGAGCAGCCCGGCGTCATGCTGCAGCGGCAGGCCGTAATGCTGCGTCAGGTCCGCATAGTCGTCGTCGAACGGATCGGACTCGAACACCCGCCAACCGCCCGCGCGCGACACCGCATCGACCGACGGGGCTGTCTCCACCTCGTCGACCCGCACCTGCCAGGACGAGAGGCTGGGCATCAGTACGGCGCTCTCGTGCCGCTCGCTCACAATGACGTCGCCCCAGGTTGCGCTCACGTCGACCGACCAGCGCGCCGGACTGCGCGAGTCGTCCCACCGGAACGGTGCATCGAGGACAATGCCGTCGACGCCGACCGCGACCGGACCGGTCCTCGCGGTCTGGACCTCGGTGCCCCGCTCCAGCCGCCACGTAGCCTCGGCGGAGACCGACTCGCCGGCTACGACCACGCGTCCGAGCACGTCGGCCGCCTCGTCCGGCGCGGTGTACTCGAAAACCCGCAACAGCGGGCCGCCGATCCGGGCGATCGCGGCAGCACGCGCGGGGTGGTCTACCGGCAGGGCGAGCACCGCCTTCTCCACGTCGTCGCTCGGCTCACCGAGCAGGCGTCGGACGTCGGCGGCGCGCACATCGGCGTCGTGGTCCGGCCGGAGTGCCGACAGCGGTCCATGGGCGCTGACCTCGACGACGGCGCCGTGCGTGCGCGGCCGCGCGGGCACGTCGATTATCGTGGCGCCGTCGCGGTACTGCCAGTCGTCGTGCGATGTTCCGTCCACGGTGACGGCCGACGGCATCCGGGTGTGCTCGAGTCGCACCGTGTATCCGCACGCCCCGTCACCCGCGCCGGGCTCGACGACAATCGCGCAGCGCGATGGATCGGGCCACTCGGCCCTGACCGTCGTCCAACAACAGACACCGTGCTCGAAGGCCCGGCTGGTGCCGTCGTCGTCATACACGCGCGCCGATCCGGACGCACCGGGGAAGACCGACAGGATCAGGTGATCGGCTGGCTGCTCGCCGGTGGTCGGTGCCACCTTGGCGAGCGGCAACACCGTGCCAGCGCGGACGAACTGTGGCACCCGATGCAGGTCGGCGAGCTGCCGGACCCAACGCGGGCCGGTGACCCGTTCGCCGCTCGTGCGCTCGACCCAGTCGCCCCGGGGCAGCCAGACATCCGTCGTGGCGAGCCCGGTCGTCGCGTCGACCGGGTGCACGATCGGTGCCGCCACCATCGCGTCCCCGAGCAGGTACTGGAACCGTGCGGCGTAGGCGTTGTCATCGTCCGGTGCGATCCATGACATCGGACGGACGGGTGCGATTCCGGTGTCGGCGGCCACCCGCGCGGCGGTGTAGAGGTAGGGCATCAGCTGGTAGCGCAGGCGGAAGGCGGCGCGCGCCACGGTCAGGGCCTCGTCGCCGAACAGCCACGGCCGTCGCTCGGACTCCGGGTGCTGATTGCTGTGCAGGCGCAGGATCGGGCTCAGCGCACCGAACTGCACCCATCGCACGTAGAGTTCGGGATCGTCTGCGCCGACGTGCCCGCCGATGTCGTGGCTCCACCAGCCGTATCCCACATTCGCGCCTGCGGCCGTATACCGCGGCTGGAACTGCAGCGCAGACCACAGCGCGAACGAGTCGCCGGAGAATCCGATCGGGTAGCGGTGACTGCCGAGCCCGCCCCAGCGGCTGAATGTGATCCGACGAACGTCGGGGCGTCGCGCCAGATCCATGAAGTGCAGGTGGTTCAGCCACGGCAGCGGGTCGATGCCCGATGACTCGGACGTGCGTCCCTGCTGCCAGTCCATCCACCAGAAGTCGACGCCCTCGTCCTCGAGCGGATGGTGCAGGAGTTCGAAGTAGTGCCGCATGTACTCCTGGTCGGACACGTGGAACGGCACCGGGTCCGCGCTTGCCGGGTCGAGCCCCATCGCGTCGACGAAGTCGGGGTACGCGGTCTCGAAAGGTTGCACACCTAGCGCGGGGTGCAGGTTCAGCGTGGTGTGCAGCCCGCGCGCGTGCAGCCAGTCGAGGAAGTCGCGCGGATCTGGGAACAGCTCGCGGTTCCAGCTATAGCCCGTCCAGCTGCCGGGCAGGTGCCAGTCCATGTCGATGACCAGGACGTCGAGCGGCAGATCGTGCGCCCCGAAGTCGTCGACGAGCTGGCGCAGATCACTTTCGTGGTAGGCCCAGTAACGCGACCACCACGCGCCGAGCATCCACCGTGGGAGCAGCGGCACCTGCCCGCCGAAGCGGGTGTAGTCCGAGACCGCTGCCGCGTAGTCGTGGCCGTAGCCGAAGAAGTACCAGTCGAGGTTGGCTGTCCGGGCGCGGCCGGCCGCCCAACCGTCCGACTCGAACAGCATCGACGCGCCGTCGTCGTGCAGCGCCCAGCCGGAGCGCGAGACGAGGCCGGGTTCCAGCCGCGCGTCTCCGCGGCAGGTGTCGACCGTGCGACGGGCACCGCCGAGGTTGTGCCGATCACGCAGGCCGGGGGACCACCGGATTCCGTCACGGAGCGCGACTCGGAGGTTGCCCTCGTGGAAGGGACGGCCGTCCGGCTGGTAACGCAGTACGAGTGCACCGGTGTCGACGATCGTCGCGCCGTGGTCCTCGCGCACGGTGAAGTCGGGAACGTCGGCGCGCCGGTTCGGGAACGCGTACGAGCCTCGGTCCTCGAAGTTTCCCTCGGGCGAGTACTCCAGGCGCAACAGCCGCGAGGTGAGCACCGTGAAACGCGCGTGCCCAAGGCGTACTTGCGCGTCGGCATCAGCGACAGGATCACCCGTGCCCCGGACGCGATCGATGAACTCGTCGCTGCGTTCGGACATCGTGCGATCAGGTCTTCGGTACGGTGCGGCCCGTCAGCACCAACGCATCGTTGTTAGCGCTGTGCTCGAAGAGTTCGTTGCATGGTTGCGACTCGACGTGCCCGAGCTCCGAGCCGGATGCGACGGCGGTGCCCGGTCCGCGGTGATCTTGCGCGACGACGAGGGATCCCTGTGCTGTCAGGGCATTCGCAACCTTGTCGTCGTGCAGCGCGGCTTGGCCGATGCCATGTGTCAGCTGCACGACGGCGCGCGCGGGGCCGCTCGGTTGCCATCGGTAGACGGTGTCGTCGAGGGCGTCGCGCGATAGGTAACTGAACCGGGTCGATTCGGCTCTCGAGGTCATGGCGGGCTTCCTCTCGTGTGTTTCGTTGTCGTGCGAACACCGTTACACGCCTACGAGTTTTCGTCGAGACCGAGAGCGTGATTCGCGCAGCACAGTCGATAATTTGCTTACAGCATAAGGGAATCAGCGGTCTCGGCGATGGTGCGCACCGGAACTTCGCGATGAGTCGCGCTGTTGCCGCGAGAAAATGATCGGCGTGTTGTGTTGACGTACATCGTCATTGCATCGTCCACTTGATCCATCGAACGAGTTTTGTTCTCGTTCAACGTTTTGCCGAGGAGGCAACGTAAATGACCGCACCGACGAAGAGTGCCGCGCGCAAGTCAGCAGCGAAGAAGGCCGTCAAGACGACCGCGCGCAAGACGGCGGTCCGCAAGGTTGCGGCAAAGAAGGCAGCCAAGACCACTGCGCGCAAGACAGCGGTCCGCAAGGTTGCGGCCAAGAAGGCCGCCAAGACGACCGCACGCAAGACTGCCGTCCGCAAGGCCGCCGGCAAGAAGGCAGCCAAGACAACCGCGGCGAACAAGGCGGTCCGCAAGACCGCCGGCAAGAAGGCAGCGAAGACGACCGCGGCGAACAAGGCGGTCCGCAAGACCGCCGGCAAGAAGGCAGCCAAGACAACCGCGCGCAAGACAGCCGTCCGCAAGACCGCGGCCAAAAAGGCCGCCGCCAAGCGTTCGTCGTAACACCGCGCTGCAAGGCCGCAGCGCCTACCCCGGCCCGGTGATCATTTCGCGTCTGGCGACGGAAATCGCGTGCCAGACGCGAAGTGATCAACGAGTCCTTGCGGCTGGCGTAGACCGAGTACGCGGTCGGTCAGTGGTACTCGTGCTCGGCGGCCGGAAACGTGCCGGCGCGAACCTCGTCGGCGTAGCGGGACGCCGCTTGGTGCAACAAGTCGCCGACGGCGGCAAACTCTCGGACGAATTTCGCGGGCTTGCGGTCACCGCGTAGCCCCGCCATGTCCTGCCACACCAGCACCTGAGCGTCACAGGACGGTCCGGCGCCGATGCCGATGGTCGGGATGTGCAGCGCCTCGGTGATCTGCGCGGCGACGTCGGACGGCACGACTTCCATGACGACGGCGAAAGCTCCTGCACCCTCCAGCGCCTTGGCGTCCTGCAGCAGCCGGTGGGACGCCTCGTCGCCGCGTCCCTGCACCCGGTAGCCGCCGAACGCGTTGACCGACTGCGGGGTGAGGCCGATATGCGCCATCACCGGGATGCCGGCTGAGACGAGCGCCTCGACCTGCGGCACGACGCGTGTCCCGCCTTCCAGCTTGATCGCCTGCGCGCCGCCGTCCTTCATGAATCGCACCGCGCTCTCGAGCGCCTGCTGCGGGGATGCCTGGAAGCTGCCGAACGGCAGGTCGGCGACGACGAGTGCGCGCTTCGTTCCCCGCACGACACCGCGGACGAGCGGCAGCATTTCGTCGATCGTCACGGGCAGCGTGGTGTCATAGCCGTAGACGACGTTGGCCGCCGAGTCCCCGATGAGCAACACCGGGATACCGGCCGAGTCGAAGACCCGCGCCGTCGAATAGTCGTAGGCAGTGAGCATCGCCCAGCGCTCACCGCGGTCCTTGGCCGCCTGCAGGTCGCGGATCGTAACCCGTCGGGTGGACACGCCGCCGTAGAGGCTAATTTCAGCCATGTGTCGCCTCACCATCTCTCCTCGGGGCCGTCTCCGGTCCCCGGGCACGTCATGTGGACGAAACAATCGTGCGCCTCGCCGCCGGTTTTGTCTCCCACGGGAGAGGTGCGTCACTCGCGCCAGTGATTGGTGATGGGCAGGCGCCGATCCCGTCCGAACGCCTTCAACGTGATCTTCGGCCCTGGGGGGTACTGCCGCCGCTTCCACTCGGCCCGGTCGACCAACCGGGCGATACCCGCGACCAGCTCCGCGTCGAGGCCCTCGGCGACGATGTCGTCGACGCTCGCGTCGCGGTCCACGTAGCGAGCCAGGACGGCGTCCAACACTGCATAGTCCGGCAACGAGTCGGCGTCGAGCTGGCCCGGACGCAGTTCGGCCGACGGCGGTTTTGTGATCGAGTCCGGCGGGATCGGGGGCATCTCGCCGTTCGCCTCGGCGGCAGCGTTGCGCCAGGTCGCCAGCTTCCACACCAGCGTCTTCGGCACGTCCTTGATCGGTGCGAATCCGCCGACCGCATCGCCGTAGATCGTCGAGTATCCGACCGCGAGTTCGCTCTTGTTGCCGGTAGCGAGGACGAGGTGTCCCTCGGCGTTCGACAGTGCCATCAGTGTCGTACCGCGCACCCGCGCCTGCACGTTCTCCTCCGCCAGTCCGGTCAGTGACAGGGCCGAGACGAACTCGTCCACCATCGGTGCGACCGCGACCGTCCGGTACTGCGCGCCGATGCGTTTCGCAAGATCGGATGCGTCCGACTTCGAGTGCTCGGAGGAGTACGAGCTGGGCAGCGATACGCCGTACACCCGTTCGCCGCCGATCGCATCGGCAGCGAGTGCTGCAACGACCGCCGAGTCGATGCCGCCAGACATCCCGAGCACGACGGACTGGAACCCGTTCTTGCCGACGTAGTCGCGCAGCCCGACCACGAGGGCGCCCCATACCTCGGCCTCGTCGGGCAGCGGGTCGAAGCGAACCTGCTCGCACGGGGTCTGCTGTCCACGGGCCTGTTCGACGCCAGTCGAGCGCCGCTCGAGGGACATGCCCAGCCCGGCCAGCTCGGGCGGGTCGCGGTCGACTGCTGTGGGCGCCGAGACATCCAGGTAGTAGCTGTTCTCGATGTACTGCGGGGCACGCAGCAGCACCTCGCCGTCCGCCGCCACGATCATCGAGTCACCGTCGAACACCAGCTCGTCCTGGGCGCCGACAGCGTTGACGTACGCGACCGGCGCCCCGGCCTCGAAGGCGCGCCGGCGCAGCAGTTCGAGGCGGACATCGTCCTTGTTGCGCTCGTACGGCGAGCCGTTGATGTTGACAACCAGGCCGACCCCGACCTGTCCGGCCACCGCGAACGGGCCGCCGTCCTGCCACACGTCCTCACAGATGGTGAGGGCGATGTCGATGCCGCAGTGCCGAACGACGATGAACCGCGTGCCGGGGACGAAGTAGCGACGCTCGTCGAAGACGCCGTAGTTCGGCAAGTGGTGCTTGTAGTAGCGCGCCAGCACCGCGCCGCGGTGCACGAAGGCCAGGGCGTTGCGCGGGCCGCCGTCGTCGTCGAGGTAGCCGACGATCACCGCCGTCTCGCCCAGCCCGGCGGCGGCGAGGTCGGCGGCGAGCTTCTCCAGCGCCGCACGGGACGCTGCACGGAAGCCGCGTCGCAGGACCAGATCCTCGGGCGGGTAGCCGGTGATCGCCATCTCCGGGAAGGCGACCAGGTCCGCTCCGCGATCGGCGGCCTCGCGCGTTCGGCGGACGACCGTCTCGGCGTTGCCGGTGAAGTCGCCGACCGTGATGTTCACCTGGGCCAGCGCCAGCCGTATCGAGGGCACGTCGCCCATTCTCCTCCGGCCGGGCAGAAGGCAGTTCGCCGGTGAATCCGCTGTGCGAGCTCTGTCACGATTTCGGTCAATCGGGGTGGCTGAGGCAGAATGGGGTCTGAGCGGGTCCGGCGGCGATCCTTGTCGCGCAACGAGGCGACCGAGTCGTCAAGATGTAAGACTTTCGTGACTCGTGGCTGCCGGACTACAGCAAGTGGTCATGGACAATGAGTGCGCGCACGCTGCCGGAGACACCGGCCCGGTGTGCCGGGGAGTGGCGGTAATTGTGGTGGTGAACCGGGCCGATCGGCCCACGCAACGGCGCGTGAGTCGGCTCCGGGCACGGTCGGCGTTGGCGCTTTCGCTGAGCGCGGTCGCGGCCTGCGTGCTGTCGGCGTGCAGCTCCGGCGCTGCCAAGCCGACGACGACGCACACGGTCACCCAAGGCTCGTCGCCGTCCGCATCCACGACGCAGCCCTCGTCGACGACCGCCGCGCCCAAGCCGCCGGCCACCATCGCCTCGACGGTCCGGGCCGGGGCCAAGGCGTGGAGCCCCACGGCGCCGCTCAAGCTCACGGCGGCCGCCGGCAAGCTGACCGCTGTCCAACTCCGCAACTCGGACGGCAAGTCCGTCGCGGGCAAGCTGGCCGCCGACGGATCCAGCTGGCAGGCCACCGAGGCCCTGGGCTACAGCAAGACCTACACGTTGTCGGCCGTTGCCGTGAACGCCGAAGGCACCAAGACCGCCAAGCGGATGCGGTTCACGACGCTGACGCCCGACAACCTGACCATGCCGTACTTCGACACGGTGTACGGCTCGGCGATGGTGAACGGCGCCACCTACGGCGTCGGCATGATCCCGGTGGTCAACTTCGACGAGCCGATCACCGACAAGGCCGCCGCCACTAAGCTGCTGTCGGTCACGACCAGTCCGCACATCACCGGTGCCTGGTACTGGCAGAACGCCACATCGGTGCACTGGCGTCCCAAGGGCTTCTACCAGCCGGGTACCAAGGTGACGATCAGCGCGAACGTCTACGGCAAGCAGGTCAGCAACGGCCTCTACGGTCAGTCAGACAAGAGCATCTCCTACCGCATCGGTGAGAAGCGCGTGTCGATCGCCAACGCCGCGACCCACCACGTGAAGGTCTATTTCAGCGACAAGCTGGTCCGCACCATGCCGACCTCGATGGGACAGGGCGGCACCACCACCGGCAAGGACGGGCAGACGATCTATCTCTGGACGATGCCCGGCACTTACACCGTCATCGGTCACGAGAACCCGGCCGTCATGTCCTCGGACAGCTACGGTCTGCCGGCAAACTCGCCGCTCGGTTACGGCAAGGAGAACGTGTACTGGTCGACCAAGATCAGCACCGACGGCATCTACCTGCACGAGCTGGACACCACGGTGTGGGCCCAGGGCAACTCGAACGTCTCGCACGGTTGCCTGAACCTCAACCACGACAACGCTCTGTGGTACTTCAACCATTCGCGGGTCGGCGACGTGGTGCGGGTCGTGCACTCGGGCGGCCCGATTCTGCAGCAGTGGCAGGGCGGCGACTGGACCGTTCCTTGGGCGCAGTGGCAGAAGGGCGGCGCGCTCTAACTGAGCGCCGCTGGCGGGTCGCGCGCTGTTTACGTCGAGTCTCGCTGAACACGAAGGACGCAGCGACGAGCAAGTCCGTCTGCGCCCGGGCGCCGTTGCCGGGTGACGGCTTTGTGACAGGAATCCCTGGCAGAGGTCGCCGCCTTCGCCCCAGCCGCCGCCATCGGCACCGGCGTACTCACCCCGGTCGGCGTCCTCGATCCGGCTCGGCTGTCCCAACACGGACGCCTGGACCTGCTGGTCGCGAACGGCCTCGCCCGGCGCCCGGCCGGCCGTCGAGGAACTGCACCAGCGGATGCGCCTCGTGACGCAGCCGTTCTTGAGGTAGCGCTGCGCGAGGCTTCACCGCGGCGTGCCACGTTGTGATGCGACGGCGGCTGCCGCGGCCCGAAGTGCCTCGAGCACGGCGCGCACGGCCGGCGTGGGTTCGTTGCGTGTGCGACGGTAGACCACACCGATCGTGCGCGATCCGAGGCTGGGCAGCGCGATCACCCGGACGTCAGCCGGCGCTGTGGCAGTCAGCGCGAGCTCGGGCACGAACGCACCGGCAAGCCCGACCGCGACCATTGCCAGCGCGGCCGTGAACTCGCGGCACAGGTGCGCGGCAGGCAGGCGCAGCCCGGTGGTACGCCGTACCCGCTGCATCGCCTGACCGAGCGCGCTGTCGGTCGGACCATCGATC
>JALZAI010000407.1 GCA_030948475.1 Actinomycetota bacterium | reverse complement strand
CACCGGAGCTGTCTGAATGGGCGGCCTATTTCGCTGCCGGCGCATCCGTGCGGGCGGCGGTCGAGGCCGGAGCGCAGAACGCGGTGAGCCTGCGCGCTGCCGACGCCCAGGTCCGCGCCGCGGCGGGCTTCTTGGACGTGGTGGAGTCAGCGCTCGGTCTTCTGGCGGCGCCTATGGCCAGCTGACACAGCGTCCGTGCGGACGCAACCCGCGCTAGGACGACGCTCGGTCCCGGTAAGCCCGCCTCGGGGCAGCGCCAAGTGAGTCCAGCCCAGTGAGTCCCGCCGCCGAGAGCGCCCCGTCCGGCGGCCAGAGCACGGTGAGGTTCCGCCCTGCTGCGAACGGGCGAGCCTGCCCTGTCTAGGCAGGCTGCCATGTCGGCGCCTGCGGCTAGTGTTGCGCCCGTGCAGAGCGAGGTGCGCCGCGACGCGACGGGCAGGCACGGCCTGGTGGGGCAGCTGCTGGATACCGCCCTTGCCTCGCTCGGCTCGCACCGATCCGATTCGCACGCACCGCGCTCACCCGCACTCGGTTCGCACGCACCTGGCTCGCACGCACCTGGTTCGCACGGTGCAGCCTCGGTGAGTGTCCTCGACTGCGGCGGCGGCTCCGGCAGCTTCGCCGTCCCGCTGGCCCGCTCCGGCGCCACGGTGACCGTCGTCGACATCAGTGCGGACGCACTCGCGACGCTGCGCCGACGGGCCGCCGAGGCCGGAATCGCGGATCGGATCCACGCCGTCCAGGGCGACGTCGAGGCGCTCTCGGACGCCGTGGACGCCGCGACGTTCGACCTGGTGCTCGCACACGGGATCCTCGAGGCGGTCGATCACCTCGCGCCGGCGTTCGCGCAGGTCGGCGGTGCCGTGCGGCCCGGCGGGCTACTCAGCGTCCTCGTCACCAACCCGGTGGCCGGGGTGCTGGCCCGCGCGCTGGCGGGTGACCTCGCGGGCGCGGGCCGCGAACTCGCCGCCCTGGACGTCCAGCGGCTCGATCCACGCGCGGTCCATCGGTTGTGTCACGATCACGGGCTCGAGGTCGAACAGGTCCACGGCATCGGCGTGTTCGCGGACTTCGTCCCGGGATCGGCGCTTGACGCGCCCGGTGCCCGCGACGCTCTCAACGCCCTCGAGGCCGCCGGCGCCAGCCGCAGCCCGTTCACCGAGATCGCCGGCCGGGTCCACCTGCTGGCGCGCCGCGCGGCGGGCTGAGTATGGGCCGCAGCGCCGACCTGCCTCGCGTCTCCGGCCAGACGGATGGCGACGACACCGCCTGCCCGATCTTGCACGTCGACATGGACGCATTCTTTGCCAGCGTGGAGATCAAGCGCCGCCCGCAGCTGCGCGGTAAACCGGTCGTGGTCGGTGGCGGCGCCAGGGGGGTGGTGGCCGCGGCGTCCTACGAAGCGCGCAAGTACGGCATCCGCAGCGCCATGCCGATGAGCCACGCGCTGCGTCTGTGCCCCGGAGCGGTTGTCATCGCGCCCGACCGAACCGCGTACGTACAGACGTCCGAGGCGGTCATGGCGATCCTGCGCGACGTCACGCCGCTGGTACAGCCGCTGTCGCTGGACGAGGCGTTCCTCGACGTGGCGGCTGCTGCCAGGGGCCAGGGGCGTCCGGCCGTGATCGCCGCACGCATCCGGCAGCGGGTCTCAGACTCGCTGGGTCTCACCTGCTCGGTCGGCGTCGCCTCGACCAAGTTCGTCGCCAAGCTCGCCTCGGCGCGCTGCAAGCCCGACGGCCTGCTCGTCGTGCCCGCTTACGAGGTACTGGACTTCCTGCACCCACTGCCAGTCACCGCGATATGGGGTGTCGGCGGGCGGACCGAAGAGCCGCTACGCCGGGTCGGCATCCGCACCGTCGGCGATCTCGCCCGCACCCCCGTGGACACGCTGCGCCGAGCGGTCGGTACCGCGATGGCCGAGCATCTGCACGCTCTCGCCAACGGCGTCGACGCCCGCGCGGTCGAGACCGACGAGGTCGAGAAGTCGGTCAGTGCCGACCACACGGTCTCGGTCGACCTGACCGAGGAGGACGCGGTGCGCCGCGAGCTGCTCCGCCTGTCCAGCGAGGTCGGTCGACGGGTACGCGCCCGCGGTTTCGTCGCCCGCACGGTCGGCATCAAGATTCGATTCGCGGACTTTCGCACCGTGACCCGGGTTCGCACCCTCGCCATGCCGACCGGCGAAACCGACACCGTCTACCAGACGGCGGTCGAGCTCTACCGCTCGCTCGGGCTCGACCGCCCGCGCATCCGCCTGGTCGGGGTGAAGTGCGAGAACCTCGAGGACGGCTCGCGCGTCGCCGAACAGCTCAGCTTCGATGACCTCGCGGAAGCCCCGGAGCGCCGCCCGGCTGACTCGGTCATCGACGCAGCGCGCGCTCGGTTTGGCTCGGCGGCCGTCGGATACGCCACCCTGATGCACGCACCGGAGCCCACGCCGGACGTCAATCGGCGCGCTCCGCAGACCTGAATGGAGCTCGCGAAAGCTGCGATCAGGCAACCTCGTCCAATCACAGCTTTCGATCCGGCGAAACGCCTCGTATGCTCGATGACAGACGGGTCTTCGGTCTGGTACCGCGGCGGGACATGACGCAGCGACCGGCTCGAGGTCCGGTCGGTCCACGAATGAGCACAACACACGCCAACACGCCAACGCCGCTAGCCGGGCCGGGGCGACGAAGGAGGGCAACGGTGCCGCTCTCCGAGCACGAGCAGAGGCTGCTGGACGAGATCGAGCAGGCGCTTTACGCCGAGGATCCCAAGTTCGCCTCGTCGGTGCGATCGGCACGCCGACACACGCGCCTGCGCCGAGCGGTCATGGTCTGCGTGCTAGGTGTGGTGCTGGGCCTGGGCCTCGTACTCATCGGCCTGCTCGCCAACCTGATCGCGCTCAGCGTGGTCGGTTTTGTGCTCGTGGTGGGTGCGTTCGGCTACGGTGCCCAGTCCTTGCGCTCGCGCGGATCGTCGGCTCCGGTGCCTCAGGCCGGATCGCGCCGGTCGGACGGTTCCGGCGGATTCCGCTCCCGAATGGAAGCGCGCATGCGTCGGCGCTTCGACGAGAACTGAGCACGCCGACCAGCTGAGCCCGCGGCCATCCCATTGGTCGCAACACTCCGCGACAAGATCAGTGCCTGCGCCGCAGCCCGGCCGCGGCCAGCCAACGCGACGGCAGCCAGCGCGTACCCGACGAGCCCAGCGACGCCGGCCACAGCCACGAGCGCAGCCGTTCGCCTGGCCCGCGATTCACGCTCAACCCTGCCCGCACCGCGCTGAGGTCATCGACGAGCCGGTCCCCGTCGGCATCGGCTCCTCCGCGCGGCGCGTACCGAGATCTCTCGACCGCTGCGGCCAGCGTCTGCAGCGACCCGGACGCCTGCCCGGACGGCCCGGACAGCCAGCCCGCCACCTGGCGCGGAGTCCGCGACGACGACCACACGTATCCGAGATCGACCGCGGTATCGGACAGTTCGTCCCACAGCGCGTCGGTGTCGCCCCGCCGGCCCGCTCGCAACCGCTGCCGTCGCCGCCACCCACGCACCGCACCCGGCGTCAACACCAATGTGACGATCAGCGCCAGCAGATCGCTCGCCACGAGCGGGACGACCAGGCCTGGACCGGGACCGGCCGAACCTGAAACCCCGGCCGTAGCGGCGGATCCGCTCGCGGACGGTGACGCAGTCGCCGCGCCCGTCGACTGCCCGGCTGTGGGGACGGTGTTCTCGCCGGGGCGGTTCGCGCGGTGCGGTGCCCAAGCCAGGTCGTTCAGGGCACCGCCGGAGATCCCGGCCAGCGGCGTCGGGTCGAACGGGATCCAGCCCTGACCGTCGAAGTAGGCCTCCACCCAAGCGTGGGCGTCGTTGGTGGTGACACTGAACCTGCCGTCGACGTTCGGGACGGCGTGGGTGTAGCCGAGCACAATGCGTGCAGGCACGCCGGCCAGTCGCAGCATGACGCCCATCGCCGCGGCGTACTGCTGGCAATAGCCGACCTTGTGCTTCAAGAAATCCACCAGCTGATCGCCGGAGTCGCCCGAGGCCGTCGCCAGGCTGTAGCTGAACCCGTTGGCCGGGTCCGCGAAATAGTCGCTGATCGCGCGCGCCTTAGCGTACGGGGCGAGCTTCGCGACGGTCAGGCGCTGGACCAGCCGGCGGACCGAGTCCGCGACGGGCGGCAGCCGCAGCCATTGGTCCATCGCCGGATCGCTGCCGACTGCGCCGCGCAGCTCGGACATGTTCGGGGCCGGCTGCGTGATCGTGAGCCGGTACTCGTCGCCGCTTGACACGTGGGAGCCGACGATGAGCTGGTCCTGCGGGCTCCAGCGCGCGCCGCTGTCCAGCCCGCCGGTGGCACTCGGGATGGCGAAGACGGGCGGATTGGAGTCCAGGGCGCTCACCTTGATGTCTGCACTGAACGACACCGAACGAGGCGGGAACTGGGTGCCCGGCGCGCTCTCAAAGCGGGTTGCGTCGACTGGCTCGCTCGGCCCGGACGCGGTCGGTTTCCAGCCCGTCCCGACGAACTGCGAGAGCACGTTGGTCCGCAGGTAGAACGGCTGATTGACCGCCTTCGGTCCGACGTCGTCGCCGGACAGCGACCGGACGGTCACATCGAACAGCTTCAGCGACGTCTTGCGGTTGAGCTGTCCCTTCAACGCGACGAACGGGTCGATGGACCCGCCCCCAGTGGCGCCGAAGCCGCCGCCGTCGCCGGTGGACGAGCCGTTGTGGAACAGGTTGGCGACGAGGTTGCGCGAGTCGGCCGGGACGAAGATCGGCAGCAGCACGGCGAGGGCGATCGCGGCGCCGGCGATGCGTTGAGCCGAGATCGCCCCGGCCGCCCCCGACGGGCGGCTGCGCTCGTGCCCGGTGCGCGGTACGTAATGCCCCCACCGGTGCAGATCGTCACTGGAGTCCAGCGCCAGCAGGATCAGAAATGCCGTGGCCGAAAGCGCGAACAGCCACCACGACACCACCTGGCGCGGCACCGCGCCGGCCACTGTGAACACGACCAGTAGCGGGATGCCGGCGAGCGCGCCGCGCCGCCCGACCACGGCAATCAGGTCGACCAGGGCGGCGACGAGCGCGAGCAGCGCGCACAGCGCCAGCCGCACCGCGACGGTGGAGTGAATAGGTGCTGCCTCGGAGGACGTGGTGTGGTGCAGCGACGTGAGCAACGCACCCACGTCATGCCAGGTGCCCCGCAGCGGGATGAACCCGAGCACGGCATGGTGGCGCACGAAGCGCACGGTCAGCCACGGGACCAGCAGCACGACGCCCACCCACACCTGGGCGGCCGAGGGCGAGCGCCGCAGCCGTAGCAGGGCTGCGGGTCCGACGACGACCAGCATGCTGAGCCAGACGTCGACAAGCCACGCCCGGTCGCTGAGCAGTTCGGACAGCGGCAGGATGCCGATGCCGGACGCAAGCAGCGCCAGCATCGTGCGGTGGGCATCCCGCGTCGGGTGGTTGATCGGGGTCCTTGCGAAAGCGCGAGCGAAACGAGCGGTTGCTATGCGGGGTCCCGTCGAACTCGCGGAGCGATTTCGAAGGGTGCTTTCGTGGGGGGGGTTCATCGCAACATCCCCGCCGT
>JALZAI010000398.1 GCA_030948475.1 Actinomycetota bacterium | reverse complement strand
ATGTGTATCCAGTGGACGAGACCGCGCTGCGATTGCCCTCGGTGCACCACGGAGTGCAGGCGTCGTGCGATCGCCTGTTGAGCGCCCTGTCCGGTCTGGCGGCTGATCAGAGCGACACCGCAGCCTCGCCGCCACCTGCCGATCAGACGGGGGAGGTCCGCCGTACGCGTCGGGGCTAGCCCACACCCGGTCTTTCCACCGAACGGCTTCGCCAAGGCATAGGATCGGCCGCTGATCTCATCGTGCCGCACGCTCCTCTTGCCCGCCGTCTGCTGTTCGCTGCCGCCACCAGCGAACGATGGGAGCAGTTCGTCCGGAGTCTGCCTCTCGGTGAGCGGGTCGCCTACCACGTGGCCAGTCGCTACGTTGCCGGAAGGCAGTTTGCCGACGCGCTCGCGTGTGCCGACCGTCTTGCTGGAGACGGTCTGCTCTGCTCGCTCGATCTCTTCGGCGAGAGCGTCGTTGATCCGCTGTCCGCGGACCAGGTTGCCAGCCGATACGTCGAGCTGACCCACGGTCTCGAGCAGGCCCCGAACGCCTTCTTGTCGATTGACCTGTCCCACATCGGATTGGATGAGGCCGGCGACGGCGCACGCCGGCGATTGGAACGGATCGCCGCTGGACTGCCGGCGGGCCGCCGACTCCAAGTCGGGGCTGAGCAAGAGCGCCGAGCCGACCGCATCCTCAGTACGGTCCTGGCCGTAGCCGGTATCGGAGGGTCGGTCTCGGCGACAGTGCAGGCAAACCTCAAGCGCAGCCGATCAGACGCGTTCGCATTGGCCGAGGCGGGCGTCCCGGTGCGACTCGTCAAGGGGGCCTACCTCGAGGATCCACACCTCACATGGGCTTGGGGGGAACCAACTGACCTGGCCTTCCTGGAGCTCGCCCACGAACTGCATTCCCACGGTGCCGAGGTGAGCCTGGCTACGCATGACCCCATCCTGCGAGAGGCGCTTCTACGGGCGCTCCCCAGAGTCGGAATCGAGATGCTCCTCGGCGTGCGCAGCGAGGACGCGGCTCGACTGGCTCACCGCGGGGTGCCCGTCAGGATCTATGTCCCGTTCGGAGATCAATGGTTTCGATACGCGATGCGTCGCTGGGCTGAGTCGCAATCTCGTTGAGACGAATGCTGCACACAGCTTCACCTCGAAATGCGGCTACCCGAGAAAGGGTTGCAGGTGGCCGTAGTTATCCACGAAGTCCCGGACCCCGGACGCTCGTTGCCGGTGGAGACTTCTCGGCAACGACAGCGATCAGGCGGACCCGTCCTACCCGCAGCCAGTCGCTCCAGAGGCGGTGGGCGGTCAGCAGCTCCTCCAGCGCTCGGCGTCCGACCTGCGCCGCGATGTTCGTCCTGTCGGCGGCAAATGCGTTGATCAACGAATCCGCCACGGCACGGTGCGAGCGACTGCAGTCATCCTGCCAGCGGACGACCAGCCCGGCCCGATGCAAGCAAGTGAGCATCTCCTGCAGCGGGGTGAGCCAGACCGTGTCGGCGTCGGGCATCCTCGCTCGTTCTGCCTCTGCGAGGGGCAGCCCCGCTTCCATGGTGAAGGCGAACCGGCCCCCGGTCGTCAGCGCTCCGGCGATCCCTGAGAGCAGCGTCTCCTTATCGGGAAACGCGAGCATGGTCTCGAACAGGAGCGCCACCTCGAACGGGCCGGCAGGGACAGGAGGGATCCGGGAGAGTTTAAAGCGACAGGGAAGATGGCCGGTCAGCGCACGTGCGATGTCGAGGGCGCTCGAGCTGTAGTCAACTCCCAGATAGGCGCACCCCAGCTCCTGGGTGATGAACCGGCCCGGCCCGGCAACTCCGCAGCACAGGTCCAGTACGGACACCCCGGGGGCAATGCCGGCCTGCTCCGCCAGGGCCCGAATCTCCCCGGCGCGCATAAGCCCCTCCTGCCCGACGAAGTCGCCCGGGGCGTATGCCGACACGCTGGGGCAGCGCGACGGGCCGGATCTCCCCGACGCCGGGCGCGCGCAGCCAGAACGCGAGTGCATCGGTCTGCACCGGCCTCACCCTGCCGGCGTCGCGGACGACTGCCTCGGACGGCCGACCGTCACGGCTGGGTGCTGGGAATCCCAGAGCCGGGAATGAGCGGCCGGTGGTGGTCTGCCGGTAGAGGCGGACCAACCCTGTGACTTCCCAAACAACTCGCAAACCGAGACACACGCACCCCGAGACGGCGACTGACGACCTGGAGCGAACCTACA
>JALZAI010000379.1 GCA_030948475.1 Actinomycetota bacterium | reverse complement strand
CTTATCGCTCGAGTGGCGACTTACAACTCGCCACTCGGCGCGGAAGTCGCCACTCGCGGGGATGGGCGGTCAGCGCGGGCGCTGACCGGCGTCGATCCAGCGGTCCAGCAGGGCGGCAGCGGCGCCGCTGTCGATCGCCTCGACGGCACCGGGCAGGGCACGCGTCAGCAGTCGCGCCAGCTGGGCGGACGCGTCGTCGTCAGGCTGCCCACCAGCGTCGAGGCCGTCGAACGCGGCGATCGCGGCAGCGGCGTTGAGCAGCACCGCGTCCCGCACTCCCGCCCCCCCGCCGGCCAGCACGTCGCGCACCACCGCCGCGTTATGGGCCGGATCGCCGCCGCGCAGCGCTTCCGGAGGCACGGGTTCGATGCCCAGCGCGCGCGGGTCGAGCGTGCACTCCCGCACCGAGCCCCCGTCCGCGACCCACACGCTGGACGTGGTCGTGGTGGTCAGCTCGTCCAGGCCGTCGTCGCCGCGGAACACCAAGGCCGCGTCCCCGCGCTCGGCGAGTACGGCGGCCATCACCGGCGCCATCCGACGCTCGGCGCACCCGATCGCCGCCGCGGTCACTCGCGCCGGATTGGTCAACGGACCCAGGAAGTTGAACGGCGTCGGGACGCCCAACTCGCGCCGCGGCGCGCCCGCATGCCGCATGCCCGGGTGGAACACCGGCGCGAAGCAGAACCCGATGCCGATCTCGGCCACGCTCGCGACGACACCGTCGGCGGGCAGGTCGATCGCGACGCCCAGCGCCTCCAGGACATCGGCCGCACCGCACGAGGAGGACGCCGCCCGGTTGCCGTGCTTCACCACGCGCCGTCCGGTTGCCGCGACGACCAGCGCGGCCATGGTGGAGATGTTCACGGTGTGCGCCCGGTCGGCGCCCGTCCCCACCACGTCGACGGCCCGCCCGGGAATCGAGAGCGGCGTCGCGTGCTCGAGCATCGTACGCACCAGGCCGCCCAGCTCCTCGGGGGTCTCGCCCTTCGCCCGCAGCAGCACCGCGAAGGCGCCCAGCTGGGCCGGTGTCGCGTTGCCCGACATGATCTCGTCCATCGCCCATGCCGTGTCGTCGGCGCCGAGCGCCTCGCGGCGCATCAGCGCGGTGAGGACGGCGGGCCAGCTACGGCCCGATCCGGGTCCGGTCACCGGCTTACCGGCTTACCGGACAACGGGGATGCCGCTGGCGCGCCGTCGGATCTGCCCGGCGACCACCTCCGCGGCCTCGATGGGGTCGAGCGGCATGTGGATCACCGAGTCCGCGAGCGACCAGCTGGCCAGCCAGCCGTCCTGCGGACGCGCGATCAGCACCACGACCGGAGGGCAGTCGTCGATCTCGTACTTGAACTGCCGAGCCAGGCCCATCCCGCCGGTCGGCTGCGCCTCACCGTCGAGGATCACCACGTCCAGTCCGCCCTCGTCCAACTGCGCGATGACCTCGGCATTGGTGGCGCATTCAACCCACTCGACCCGTCCGGTGTCGGGGGCGGGACGACGTCCGACGGCGGTTCGAACTCGGGCCCGGAGGTCGGCGGAATTGCTGTAGACGAGCACCGTGGCGCCCGGCGAGGTTGCGGTCCGGCCAGCGGTCATGGCAGCGATCGTATCCGCGCACCGGAATGCCCCGAATCCGGCGCTGGAATCGAGATTCGACACGGTGTCGAGAAACCTCCGACCCCGCCTCGATCCGCCGTCTCGGGCAGGCCATAATGCTCAGGTGACCTCGACCGCCGCGGCACCGAACTTCGAGTCCAGCAGGGTGCATTCGCTGACCCGGCCGAACATCGTCAGCGTCGGCACAATCGTGTGGCTCTCGAGCGAGCTGATGTTCTTCGCGGGCCTGTTCGCGATGTACTTCACGATGCGCTCGGTACATCCCGGCGACTGGCCGATGACCTTGCCGGACGGTCTGAAGATCGTCCCGAGGCTCGGCTACGCCACCCCGTTCACCATCATCCTGGTGGCGTCCAGCTTCACCTGCCAGTGGGGCGTGTTCGCCGCCGAGAAGGGGGACGTCTACAAGCTGCGTCGCTGGTTCGTGCTGACCTTCGTGATGGGTCTGATCTTCGTGCTCGGCCAGGCCAACGAGTTCCGCATCGAGGTCAACGAGGGAAACACCATCTCGGCGACCGGCTACGGCTCGGTGTTCTTCCTCACCGAGGGATTCCATGGCTTGCACGTCATCGGCGGTCTGATCGCGTTCGTGCTGTTCCTCGCGCGCACGACCCTCGGCAAGTTCACCCCCGCCCAGGCGACGGCGGCGATCGTGGTGTCCTACTACTGGCACTTCGTCGACGTGGTCTGGATCGCGCTCTTCTCGATCATCTACCTCATTCGATGAAATCGGCTCCGAGAGACGGTGAGGGGGCGTTCGTGAACGACGACATCGCGACCGACGTTGACGCCGACCTGGGCTTCGAGCCGGCAGTTTCGGCCACCGGTGCCGACGCGGGTGCCCGGCACCGCTCCCGCCGCGACCGGCGTGAGCGCCCTACGCCCGTCGAGACCGCTGAGACCGCTGAGACCGCTGAGCCCGGCCGTCCGAGTCGACGCGGCCTGCGGCGCCGGCTCTCGGCGAGCGCGGTGCTGCTCTTTGCGCTCCTGTCGATGGGGGGCGTGTACGCCGCGTTCGCCGGTACCTCCGGCGCAGCTGGCAGCGTGAATGCCCAGCAGCAGACGGCGATGGGCCGGCAGCTCTTCGAGGTCAGCTGCATCACCTGCCACGGCGCCAACCTGCAGGGTGTGCACAACCACGGGCCGGCCCTGATCAGCGTGGGCGGCGCCTCGGTGTACTTCCAGGTGAGCACCGGGCGCATGCCGCTCGCACAACAGGGCGCCCACGCAAGTCGCAAGACCGCAAGATTCGACGAGGAACAGACCCGGGCACTCGCGGCTTACGTGCAGTCGGTGAGCGGCGGGCCGAACATCCCGATGGGAACGATCCGCGGCGCCGACGCCGCGATCTCCGAGGGCGGCGTGCTGTTCCGGCTGAACTGCGCAGCCTGCCACGGCACGACCTTCAAGGGTGCCCCGCTTTCAGCGGGCAAGAATGCCCCGTCGCTGAACGCGTCCACCGACCTGCAGATGTACACCGCCATGCTGAGCGGCCCGGAGAGCATGCCGATCTTCAGCGACAACCAGCTCACGCCCAAGGACAAGAAGGCGATCATCGCTTACGTCCAGACCATCAAGGCATCCGACGATCCCGGCGGCAGCGGCATCGACCGCATCGGCCCGGTCTCCGAGGCGATCGTGCTGTGGACCGCCGGTGTCGGCGTGCTGATGGTCGCGATCCTCTGGATCGGAGCGAAGCAGCAATGACGTCGACCCACGATTCGCAGCGCGCGACGGCGCACGGAACCGGCGACAGCGCACCGAGCACCGAAGAGCTCCGGAAGATGACCCCGGAAGAGGCGATGATCGCCGGGGCGGAGGCCGACGGCGTCCACATCGTTCACCGCCGTGACCGGTTCCCGATCCGGGGTACCAGGGCCGAGAAGCGCTCCGAGCGCGCCGTCGCGCTGTGTTTCGTGATCGCCGCGCTGTCCGGCGTCGGCTTCATCGTCGCGTTCGTCGCGCTGCCCTACCAATGGCACCTGCCGGGCACCCCGCAGAACTTCCGCTTCTACACCCCGGCGCTCGGCGGCCTGCTTGCGGCGCTGCTGCTGTTCATGGGCCTGGGTTTGGTGCTCTGGGCGAAGTGGCTGATGCCCGAGGAGGAGGTCATCCAGGACCGCCACGACGAGCCGTCCACCGAGGAGGACAAGCTGATGACCGAGGCGACCCTGGCGGTCGGCCTCCAAGACACCGGCCTGCCGCGCCGTTCCCTGATCCTCAGATCGCTGGGCCTGGCCGGTGGCGCCATGGCGACCGTGCCGCTCGTCGCCATGGTCGGCGCGATGATCAAGAAGCCGGGCGACCAACTGCTGCACACGCTGTACCAGCCGGACAAGAAGCGCTTCCCCACCACCGGCGGACGCGTCCCGCTCGTCTACTTCGACTGGCGCCAGGTCTCACCCGACGACATCCTGCCGGGCGGCATCGCCACGGTGTTCCCCGGAGTGCGGGAACTGGACGCCAACGGTGAGAACGGCGTCACGTCGGCATCGTCCCCGACGCTGGTGATCCGGCTGCGACCGGGCCAGACGATCAAAGCGCGCAAGGGGCAGGCTGGATTCGGCTGGCCGCCGGCCGCGCCTGAGTACGTCGCGTTCTCCAAGATCTGTACGCACGCGGGCTGCCCGGCCTCGCTTTACGAGCAGCAGACCACACGCCTGCTCTGCCCCTGCCATCAGTCGCAGTTCGAGGTGCTGCTCGACGCGAAGCCGGTCTTCGGCCCGGCCACCCGCAGCCTGCCGAAGCTGCCGCTGGACGTCGTCACCGGCGCTGACGGCAAGCAGTACTTCGTCGCGCGCAGCGATTACACTGAGGCGATCGGGCCCGGTTTCTGGGAGCGAAGATGACAGGGAATACGCCACGCAGGTCCGACAAGCCGCGGACCCCGCAGGGCAAGGCCGCGAAGTTCTTCGACGACCGGTTGAACCTCGCGGGCCCGATGCGCGCCCAGCTGAACAAGGTCTTCCCGGACCACTGGTCGTTCATGATGGGCGAGATCGCGCTCTACTCGTTCATCATCCTGCTGCTCACCGGCACCTACCTGACGTTCTTCTTCGACCCGTCGATGGCCATGACGACCTATCACGGGCGCTACGTGCCGGCGCAGGGCATCGAGATGTCGCGGGCCTACGCCTCGACGCTCGACATCTCCTTCGACGTGCGCGGCGGCCTGATCATCCGCCAGATCCACCATTGGGCGGCGCTGCTGTTCGTGGCCGCGATGATCATCCACATGTTCCGGGTGTTCTTCACCGGGGCGTTCCGCAAGCCGCGCGAGATGAACTGGCTGATCGGCATCACCCTGATCGTGCTGGGCATCGTCGAGGGCTTCGCGGGCTACTCGCTGCCCGACGATCTGCTGTCCGGCACCGGCCTGCGAATCGCGGACGCCATCATCTTGTCGATCCCGTTGATCGGCACCTGGACGGCATTCCTCGTCTTCGGCGGCCCGTTCCCCGGCGAGCTGATCATCGGACGGTTCTACATCGCCCACGTGCTGCTGATACCGGGCATCCTGCTGGCCTTGATCGGCGCCCACCTGGCGCTCGTCGTGCGGCAGAAGCACACCCAGTTCCCGGGCCCGGGACGCTCGGAGCATTCCGTTCAGGGCGAGCGGGTGTTCCCGGTGTACGCGGCCAAGGCCGGTGGTTTCTTCTTCATCGTGTTCGCGGCGTTGGCCGCGCTGGGCGGCTTCGCGCAGATCAACCCGGTGTGGCTGTTCGGCCCGTACACGCCGTCCCAGGTGTCCTCGGGCTCGCAGCCGGACTGGTACATGATGTTCCTGGACGGCTCGACGCGCCTGTTCCCGTCCTGGGAGATCCGGCTGTTCCACCACACGCTTCCGCCACTGTTCTGGCCGACGGTGGTGCTGCCCGGTGTCCTGGTGACCCTCGCCGCCGCGTACCCGTTCATCGAAGCGAGGATGGTCAAGGACAAAGCGCACCACAATCTGCTGCAGCGCCCGCGCGACGTGCCGGTG
>JALZAI010000356.1 GCA_030948475.1 Actinomycetota bacterium | reverse complement strand
CCGAGGGTTGGTGCGCACGGATCGAGGTGATCGCAGCCTTGCCCGACACGATGCGCACGCAGCAGCGCGCCTTCGACCGCACCGGCGGCGTTCACGCGGCGGCGCTCGCGACGACCGACGGCGAGCTGCACGGGGTTCGCGAGGACGTCGGCAGGCACAACGCGGTCGACAAGGTCGTCGGACGCGCGCTGCTCGACGAGCAACTACCCGCGACCGACCGGTTGCTCGTTGTCAGCGGGCGCGTCTCGTTCGAGATCGTGCAGAAAGCCGTAGCCGCCGGTGTGGCCGGGATCATCGCCGTGTCGGCGCCGTCCAGCCTCGCCGTCGACCTGGCCCGTGAGTACGGTCTGTTGCTTGCCGGCATGGTCCGCGGCGGCCGGATGAACGTGTACGCCGGACAGCGGCACCTGCGCTGAGCCGCGGTCAGCCCGGATCGGTACCCCCGGCCAGATCGCGCGCCAGTGCCGCGGCGGCGCGCACCTGTTCGAGCGAACCACCTCGCATCCCGGCCGCGAGGCCGACCAGGAACGTCGTGACCGGCGCCGCCGGACGGGCCACGCCGTGCGCGGCGTCGCGCGCGAGATCCAGCAGTAGCTCGCGCGGGACGCTCGCCACGTCTACCCCGAGAGCAGCGGACAGTTCGGCGATCCAGGCATCCAGCAGTTCGGTCATGAGAAGCGGTTCTCCGTGAGCATCGTAGGGAGCGCCAGCGACCGGTCTGCGGGCACGGCCGAGCGGAGAGGCGCGACGGGGTACCCGGTCATGTCCGACCGTTCCTGAGCAGTTCCAGTTCCTGAGCGACCGCCAGGTCCGCCCAGGTGTCACAGTCCTGGGACCAGCCGCCGCGGTCGGCGACTTCGACGATCCGCGCGCCGTCGTACAGCTCGCGCGCCGCCGCCCCGTGCGTCTCGGGCAGCGCGGTCACCGCCGCCCGTAGCGCTGCCGTTTGCCATGCGGCTGCGAGGTGGTTGCGCCGTCCGTCGGCATCGGTCAGGACGGCGCACTCCGCGCCGTCAGCGGTGGCGATCAACAGCGGGACGGCCGGCCCGATCGCGGGCAGATCCGCGGCGAGCACGACGACGAGCGCGGCGCGCACTTCACCGAGTCCGGCCGCGATCGCGGCGACCGGGCCACCGCCCGGTGGCTGCTCCTGACACCAGACGACATCGCGCGCGAGGTGTCGGCGCGGCCCGACGACCACGACGCGGCCCGCGTTATCGAGCGAGGCCACCGCCCGGTCGAGCAGCGAGGTCATGCCGACGAGCAGTGCGGGCTTGTCCACACCGCCGAGACGGCGCGCCGAACCGCCGGCGAGCACGATTGCGTCGAACACAATGCCGACCGTATCGGCCGCCGTAGGCTTTCGTCCCATGCCCGCGGCGGTGCTCGGCTCGCTCGCCGCCGCAGGACTGTGCGTTGCCGCAAGCCCATATCTCGCGAAGCTCACGCTGAGCGTCCCGGACCGCGACGAGCGGCGCTGGTGGATCGGTCGCCCGGCCGGGCGCGCGCGCGTGCTGGTGACCGGTGTCACGGGGGTCGTCCTCGGCGGCCTCGCCGGCGCCGCCGCGGGATGGTCGGCGCTGCTGCCCGCCTTCCTCGCGCTCGCCCTGCTCGGCACACCGCTCAGTGTGATCGACTTCGAGTGGCACCGACTGCCCGACCGACTCGTCCGCCTCGCCGCTGTCGGCGCACTCGCGCTGCTCGCGGTGGCGGCCGCAGTCCGCCAGGACCGCGACCCCTACCTGCGCGCGATCGAGGGCGCAGCGGCTGTGTTCGCGGTTCTCTTCCTGATCTTTTTCGCATCACCGCGGGCGTTCGGGCTTGGCGACGTCAAGCTCGCGACGGTGCTCGGCGGGTATCTGGGCTGGCACAGCTGGTTTGCCGTGTTCTACGGCATATTCGCCGGGTTCCTGCTCGGCACTGTCGTCGCACTGGTGTTCGTGGCGACCCGCCGCGCATCGCTGAAGACCGCGCTCGCGTTCGGACCGATGTTGCTTCTCGGCGCGCTGCTCGTCCTTGCTTTCGACCTCACACCGTCGCTGGTGAGCACGCCCTAGGGTTGTGGGATGAGTGAACCGGCGCCAATCGCGTTCGTCCTGTTCGGCGCCACCGGCGATCTCGCCCGGCGGATGGTGCTGCCGGCGTTCTACACCCTCGCGGAGGAGGGGCTGCTGCCGAAGGGCTGGTGCCTGATCGGCAACGGGCGCGGTGACGTCTCCCACCTGAACTTCCGCTCGTACGTAAAGGGCGTGTTGCGCAAGTCCGGCCGCAAGCTGGACGCGAAGATCTGGCCGGCCTTCGAGGAGCGGCTCTACTTCGCGGGCGGCGGCTTCGAGACGTCCGACCCAGGGAGCCTGCTGGACGTGATCGAGAAGGCCGGCCATCACGTCGGCACGGACTGCCAGCTCGTCCACTATCTCGCGATACCCCCGAGCCGGTTCGCCGAAATAACGCGGGGCCTCGGCGAGCACGGTCTCGCGAAGGGTGCGCACGTCGTCTACGAGAAGCCGTTCGGGACCTCGCCGGCGGACTTCCGCGAACTCGACAAGATCGTCCACTCGGTGCTGGACGAGTCGCAGATCTATCGCATCGACCACTTCCTCGGTAAGGAGGCCACCCAGAACCTGCACGTGCTGCGCTTCGCCAACGGCCTGTTCCACGCGATGTGGAGTGCCGAGCATGTGCGCGCCGTGCAGATCGACGTCCCGGAGCGACTGGGAGTGACCGATCGCGCCGAGTTCTACGACAGCACTGGCGCTGTCCTCGACATGCTCGTGACGCACCTGTTCCAGGTCGCTGCCGAGGTCGCGATGGAGCCGCCGCAGAGCCTGGCCGCCGAACACCTGCAGGCCGCGCGCGAGCACGTCATCAGGTGTTTCCGCCCGATCGACCCGAAGGAGGTCGTGCTCGGTCAATTCGACGGTTACCGCGACGTCGAGGGCATCGGCAAACGCTCGACAATGGACACCTATGTGGCTGCGCGGCTGTGGATCGACAACGACCGCTGGCGCGGCGTGCCGTTTCTGCTGCGCACCGGCAAGCGGCTGGCGCAGAGCCACCAACGGGTCAGCCTGATCCTTCGCGAACCGAAGGGTCCGCTGACCAACCTGCCCGAGAGCGGCAACGTGCTCAGCTTCGAGCTCGCGGGCGGCGGCAAGATCGCCCTGCGGCTGGTGGCGAAGAAGCCGGGCGCCCAACTGTCGCTGGAACGTGCCGAGGCGAGCATCGCGCTCGCCCATCTCGACGGCGGGGACCCGCTTCCCCCGTACGTCCGGCTGATCAACGACGTGCTACTCGGCGACCGCTCTCTATTCACCCGACCGGACGGACTGGCTGCCGTCTGGACGGTTTCCGAGCCGCTACTCAACGCCAGGCCCCGGCCGAAGCCGTATCCGCAGGGATCCTGGGGACCCGCAGCCGCAGCGAAGCTCGCCGCACCGGATGGCTGGCTGCTCGGCGGCTGAGCTCGCGCATTCTGGGAGACTTGCCGGGTGCTGCGATGGATCACGGCCGGCGAGTCCCACGGGATCGCCCTCGTCGCGGTGCTCGAAGGGCTGCCAGCCGGCATCGAGGTCACCAGCATCGACGTCGCACGCGATCTTGCCCGCCGTCGACTGGGCTATGGCCGGGGTGCGCGGATGGCCTTCGAACAGGACGAGGTGGAGCTGACCGGTGGGGTTCGCCACGGCGTCACGATGGGCGGGCCGGTCGCGATCCGCGTCGGCAACAGCGAATGGCCGAAGTGGACGACGGTGATGTCCGCCGACCCGGTCCCGGCCGACGTCCTCGCCGACCAGGCCCGCAATGCCCCGTTGACCCGGCCACGCCCGGGCCACGCGGACCTGGTCGGCATGCAGAAGTACGACCTCGACGACGCGCGTCCGGTGCTGGAGCGGGCCAGCGCGCGCGAAACAGCTGCGCGGGTGGCCCTTGGCGCGGTGGCCAAGGCATTCCTGCGTCAAGCGTTGGGTGTGGACGTGCTCAGTCACGTGGTCGGTATCGGTGGCGTCAATGCCCCGGCCGGCGTAATGCCGCGGCCCGGCGACCAGGGCGCTGTTGACGGCTCCGAGGTCCGCTGCCTGGACCCGGCCACCGCCGCCGCGATGATCGCCGAGATCGAGGCGGCCAAGAGCGCCGGCGACACGCTGGGCGGGGTGGTCGAGGTCCTCGCCTACGGTCTGCCGCCGGGCCTGGGCAGCCACGTGCACGGCGACCGGCGCCTGGACGCGCGGCTTGCCGCGGCCCTCATGGGCATCCAGGCGATCAAAGGGGTCGAGGTGGGCGACGGTTTCGAACTGGCGCGCATCCGCGGCTCGCAGGCGCACGACGAGATCGTGCGCTCCGAGGACGGGCAGATGCGACGGGTGACCGGTCGCTCCGGCGGCACCGAAGGCGGCATGAGTACCGGCGAGGTGCTTCGGGTTCGCGCCGCGATGAAGCCGATCTCCACCGTCCCGCGGGCGCTGCGCACCGTGGACACCTCCACCGGTGAAGCCGCCGTCGCGATCAACCAGCGCTCGGACGTGTGCGCCGTCCCGGCAGCCGGAGTTGTGGCCGAGGCGATGCTCGCCCTCGTGCTGGCCGAGGCGGTACTGGAGAAGTTCGGCGGCGACTCGGTCGGCGAGATCCGCCGCAACGCCGAGGCCTACCTGCGCCGGCTGGCCGAGCGCGGCCTCGCCGCCGCTGCGGACGCAGGATGAGTCCGAGGGTCGTGCTGGTCGGGCTGCCCGGTGCGGGAAAGAGCACGACCGGACGGCGGCTGGCCAAGATTCTGGTGCTGCCGTTCGCCGACTCCGACGACCTGGTCGAGGCAGCGACGGGACGACGGGTGCGCGAGATCTTCGCCGAGTCCGGCGAGCCCGCCTTCCGCTCGGCAGAAGGCGCCGCTATCCGCGCCGCCATGTCCGACTTCGACGGTGTGCTCTCACTCGGCGGCGGCGCGCTGACCGTCCGCGAAACGCGGGATGCCGTGGCGTCCTCGGGTGTGCCCGTTGTCCTGCTCGAAGCGCCGGTTCCGACGCTGACGGCCCGGGTCGGCGACGGCGCGAGCCGCCCGCTGCTGGCGGACGATCCGGCTCGCCAGCTTGCCCTGCTGGCCGAGCAGCGCCGTCCCGCCTATATTGCGCTCGCCACCCTGCGGGTCGACACCACCCACCGCACGCCCGGCCAGGTCGCCTCGCTGATCGCCGCGCGCCTGCACGACTGGTCGGTGCGCTGATGGCCGAGCCCACCCGCATCGCGGTCGGGGGCGCGGCGCCCTACGAGGTGCTCGTCGGGCACGACCTGCTCGGCGAGCTGCCGCCGCTGCTCGGGCCGGCGTCGCGCATCGCCGTCCTCCACCCGCCAACCCTGCGCCGCATGGCCGAGGCGGTACGCGATGAGCTGAGTAAAGCCGGCCTGGAGCCACACGCGGTCGAGGTGCCCGACGGGGAGGATGCCAAGACGCTGCGCACGGCGGGCAGCTGCTGGGACGTCCTCGGCCGGCTCGGCTTCACCCGCTCGGACGCGATCGTGGGGCTCGGCGGGGGAGCGACCACCGACCTCGCCGGCTGGGTCGCGGCGGCCTGGCTCCGTGGCGTGCGCGTGGTGCACCTGCCGACGACACTGGCCGGCATGGTCGACGCCGCGGTTGGCGGCAAGAGCGGTATCAACACCGACCGCGGCAAGAACCTCGTCGGCGCGTTCCACCCGCCCGCAGGCGTGCTGTGCGACCTGGGCACCCTCGAGACGCTGCCGCACGAGGACTACCTCGCCGGACTCGCCGAGGTCGTCAAGTGCGGCTTCATCGCCGATCCCGCGATCCTCGATCTCGTCGAGACGGATCCGGCCGCTGCGGGCAAGCCGGGCAGCGCCGTCGAGCGCGAGCTCGTCGAACGATCGGTTCGGGTCAAGGCGAACGTCGTTGGCATGGACCTCACTGAGCAGGGACCGCGCGAGATTCTCAACTACGGCCACACCCTCGGCCACGCGATCGAGCGCGCCGAGGGCTACCGCTGGCGCCACGGTGCCGCCGTCTCGATCGGCCTGGTCTACGCCGCCGCGCTCGGGCGGCTGCTCGGACGGCTGGACGACGCGACCGCCGAACGCCACCGCAACGTCCTCGAC
>JALZAI010000345.1 GCA_030948475.1 Actinomycetota bacterium | reverse complement strand
GCGGGCTGTGGTGCGGCCGTGGGCGAGAAAGGTCCGGTGCACGATGCGCCGGCGCCGCTCGGTGCGGTGCATGGCCGGGCGCGTGGGTAAATGCATGGTGAATACGTCGTGGCCACTCGTCCTGCTGCCAATTCCTGCCGTCGCGATTCGCGACGCAGAGCTTCGCTTCTGGCCCACGGCTTCGAGAAGTGGACGGCGACCGGGATGGCAGGGTCGTGCGCTCAGAACGGGGGAGCTTCGTCGTGGGTGCGGGAGGCGGGTCGAGGGTGGTGTCGATGGGGTACGGGTCGGGTGGTTTCTGATATCGCCGCCCGGTCGGGCTGGTCCTTTCGGTGGCGCTGGTGTCGTCGTCGCGTTGCACGTGCCAGCCGGCTTGGTGCTTGGCGTGATGGTGACGCGGGCAGAGCGGGTGAAGATTGGCGGGGTTGGTGGTGCCGCCGTCTTCCCAGGCGGTGATGTGGTCGAGAGCCGAGCACAAGAGAGAGAATCCTCTTGTTCTGCAAGGGATTCCGGCGAAGACCGTCAGCCGGAACGGACCACAACCTAATTCCTCGTCGCTGCGGCTTTTCGAGTTCAGCCAGACCGCAAGCCAGCAGCCGGCCAAGCACGGGTCAAACTATTCGTCGCTGCGCCTTTCAAGTACAGCGAGGTTGCAAGCAGCCGGCAGACGAGCCGACTGGCAGCCGATGTCATTCGAGAGCTCCCGCTCGTAGACGTACATGACCGGCCCGTCGGGTCGTCCTTCGTGATTGCTGAACCCGAGGCTCTCGTAGAGCGCGCGGGCGGCGACGTCGTCCTCACTTGTGCCGAGGTCCATGCGATCGGCGCCGTGCTCGCTCGCATGCTCGAGCGCGGCGTGCATCAGAGCGCGTCCGAGACCTCGCCCACGGCGGCTGGGCACCACGTACAACTCCGCGAGATAGCACTCCAGCGCCTCGCTCCAGATCGCCGGGCGGAATCGGAGGAGCGCCAGCCCGTCCGGTCCCGGCCCCGAGAGCAGGACCACCGTGTCGCCGGTGCTGAGCAGGTATCTGACCCGCGCAGCGAGTTGCTTCGGGTCGGGCGTCGGCTCATCGAACTCGCGGTTGAAGTCGTACAGCAGCCTGCCGACGGCCTCGGCGTCGGCGATATCTGCGCGTCGGACGGGGTGCCCGGCGCGCGTTACCTGGGCCACGAGCTGAATCTAGCTGGACGGCATCAGTCGACGATGTCGTCGGCATTGCCACCGTGGACGAACGTGGTGGCGGCATCCTCGAGCAGCGCGTCCGCGTTTCGCCTGATCAGCCTCATGTTCCGCTCGGCGAGGTGGTCGAACGACTGCGGGATCGACGAGCCCGGCGTCAGCGCGGCCATCGCCGTCGCGGGGTCCAGCCGTGCCGACACCCAGCACTCGTGCGAGGCCGCGCGCGCGATCACCTCGGCGATCGGCGTGACGATCATCGAGTTGCCGAAGTAGATGACTCCGGCCGGATCGACGCCGGTCGCGTTCGCGCCGATCACGTAGACGTGGTTGTCGTAGGCGCGGGCGCGGTTGGTGAGCTCCCACAGGTCAGCCGAACGAAGCAGCGCGGACGGCCGGCAGATCACCTCGGCGCCCTTGACGGCGGTGATCCGCGACAACTCCGGATAGTCACCGTCGAAGCAGATGATCACGCCGAGTCGGCCGAGCGGGGTCTCGACCACGAGCACATCGTCGCCGGGCGTCACCCAGCCGCCCCGGTCGACGCGCTCGCCGCCGAACGGATGCGTCTTGCGGTAGACGCCCAGGACGGCACCGGACGGACCGATCAGTGCCGCGCAGTTGTAGACGACCGGACGCTTCGGCCCCCGCTCGTACGTGCCCACGACCAGGTGCACGCCGAGGTCTGCGGCCGCGTCGCCGAACGGTTGCAGTACGGGTCCGGGGATATCGCTGATCAAGTCCCACAGCGTCGCTGCGTCGGCGCCGGGGGTGAACCCGGTCGTCACCGACTCCGGCAGCACGACGAGTTCCGCCCCGGTCGCCGCAACACACTCGCGCACGAGCGCGACGGCTCGTGAACTATTGGCAGCGATCGTCTCGGCGGTCAGCGGGACGGACGAGGGAGCGACCTGGACGGCAGCGGCGGTGAACGGGCGCATCAGCGCCGCCGTCCCAGCAATCCGCCGACGAGCACGCCGCCGAGCGCGACCAGCGCGCCGACCACGATGCCGCGCACGAAGCCGTCATTGCTCGCCGGCGTGGACGGGGGAGCGACGAACACCCCAGGCACTTCGCTCGTCTCCGCCGCCGGCTCCACTGCCTTGCCGGTCAACTCGTCGTCGACGGCGGCGAAGAACTCGCCCGCGGTCTTCTTGGCCACCGCGCTCAGCATCCGCTGCCCGACGCCGGCGACCATCCCGCCGACGACCGCCTCCGCGTCGTAGGTCAGCCGGGTCGATCCATCGCCCGAGTCGGTGAGCGTCACCCGGACGTCGGTGCTCACCGTCCCCGGACCGCCCGACCCCGACGCGGTCATCAGGAACGAGTGGGGTACTTCCTGCTCGGACAGCGCCACCTTCCCCGCGTACGTCCCCTTGATCGACGCGACCCCGGCGGTGACCACCATCGAGTACGCGTCCGGCCCCGTCGCCTCCAGCCGCTCGCAGCCGGGGATCGTGCGGACGAGGACGGCGGGGTCGTTCAGGGCGTCCCACACCCGCTCGGCCGGGGCGTGCAGTTTCGCTTCGCCACTCACCTTCACGTCCGATTCCCTTCGTTGTGGCGGCGCAGTTCGAACAGCTCGCTCGGCGAGATCGGCATGGCCGTGATCGGGAAACCCTCGGCGTCCTCGATGGCGGCGGCGATCGCGGCGGCGCCGGGGATGACGCCGGCCTCGCCGGCGCCCTTGATGCCGAGCGGGTTGAGCGGCGACGGCGTCTCGAGGTGGTCGATCTCGATCGCTGCCGGTATCTCGCTGACGTAGGGCATCAGGAAGTCCATGAAGGACGCGTTCTGCAGTTGTCCCGACTCGTCGTAGGCCATCCGCTCGTACAGCGCGCCGCCGACGCCCTGCGCGACTCCACCGTGGATCTGCCCTTCGACGATGCGCGGGTTGATCAGCGTGCCGCAATCGTGCACGACGCAGTACCGCAGGATCTTGATCTCCGCCGTGTCCGGATCGGTCTCGACGACCACCGCATGCATGCCGCTCGCGAAGGTCGACTGCATGGGCGAGAAGTAGTCGCGTCCCTCGATGCCCGGCTCGTCGTCCTGATCAACCGGCGGCTTGCTCGAATCGCCGCTGGCGAACTGGGTCGCCGCCTTGGACGCCTCGTCGAAGGAGTAGCGCAGCGGGTTGGACAGCACGGCGACTGTCCCCAGTGCGATCGCGGACGCAGGGGCGCCGGCCACCCGGACGAAGCCGTCGACGATCTCCAGGTCCTCGGGGTCGGCTTCCAGCGCGTCGGCCGCGACCTTGAGGATCTTCTTTCGCGCGGCGCGTGCGGCGAGCGCGATCGCGGAGCCGCTCATCACCGCTGCTCGCGAGGCGAATGTCCCTACCGCGTAGCCGAATCGGCGCGTGTCGCCGGTGACCACCTCGATGTCGTCGATCGGCACACCGAGCTCGTCCGCGACGATTTGCGCGAACACCGTCTGGTGACCTTGGCCCTGCGTGGTCAGTCCGGTCGCGACCTTTACCTTGCCGGACGTCTCGACGATGACATGGCCGCCCTCGTACGGTCCGACCCCGGTGCCCTCGACGTAACAGGCCAGCCCGATGCCGAGGCGGCGGCCCTCGACGCGCGCCGCCTCGCGGACCGAACCGAACTCGTCCCAGCCGACTAGTTCCTTCAGCTTCTGCAGCGAGGTTGGGTAGTCGCCCGAGTCGTAGATGAGGGGACGGCCGTCCTGGAATATCAAACCGTGGTCGTAAGGGAATTCCGACGGCTGGATGAAGTTTCGCTGGCGCACGAGCGCCCGGTCCATCTTCAGATCCCGGGCCATCGCGTCCATCACCCGCTCCATCACGAAGACTCCCTGTGGACGCCCGGCGCCACGGTACGGCGCGACGATCACGGTGTTCGTGTAGAGCGAGTCGAACTCGACGCGATACGCCCGCGGCTTGTACGGGCCGAGCAGCTGTGTCGAAGTGATGATCGGGACGATGAGCCCGTACGGGATGTAGGCGCCGTGGTCGTGCCAGAACCTGACGTCGAGACCGAGTAGCCGTCCGTCGTCGTCGAAGCCGACCCGCACGTGATGCAGCTGTGCGCGCTCATGGGCGCTCGCGACGAAGTGCTCGCGGCGGTCCTCCGTGAACTTGACCGGTTTCCCGAGCAGGCGCGCCGCCCACGGCACGAGCACCTCCTCGGGCCAGGGATGCACGATCTTCACGCCGAACCCGCCGCCGACGTCGGGGGTGATCACATCCACGTTCATCAGCGGGAGATCCAGCTTGGCGGCGACGGCTGCGCGCACCCCGGTCGAGGTCTGGGTCGAGGTCCAGATGCGCATCCGCCCGGACTCGGTGTCCCAGCGGGCGAGCACGCCACGCCCCTCCAGCGGAGTGGACGCGGACCGCTCGATCTGCAACTCAAGTTCCAGCGTGTGCGGCGCGGCGTCGATCACGGCGCGGGCGTCGCCGACCTCCTGCACCATGTTCGCGGCGATATTGCCCGGGACGTCGTCGTGCACGAGGTGTTCGGCTGTGCGGGCCGCCTCGATCCCGACGACGGCCGGCAGCGTTTCGTACTCGACGAGGATGCGCTCGACGGCGTCCTCGGCGAGGTAGCGGTCGCGGGCGACGACCATGACGACCGCCTCGCCGACGTGGTTGACCTCGCCGTTGGCGAGCGCGTACGGCGTGCGACCGTGCGTCAGACTCGGGTGCGGAATCAGCAGGGGCAGCGGTTCGGCGAGGGCGCCGGGCAGATCCTCGTGCGTGTAGATCGCGACCAGCCCGTCGACCTCGAGAGCACCGCTCACGTCGATGTCGAGGATGCGCGCGTGGGCGTGGGGGCTGCGGAGGTACGCGGCGGCCAAGGCGTCGTGCCCCAGGTCGTCGAGGTAGCCGCCATGCCCGAGCAGCAGCCGGTGGTCCTCGACCCGTTTGATCGGCTCGCCGAACAGCTTCGTTGTCATTGTTCGCGCCGGAGCTCGGCAGCGCGCAGCACGGACGCGACGATGTTCTGGTAGCCGGTGCACCGGCACAGGTTGCCGCCGATCATCTCGCGGGCGTCGTCCTGGGACGGGTCGGGGTTCTCGCGCAGCCCGGCCGTGATCGTGGTCAGGAAGCCGGGTGTGCAGAAGCCGCACTGCAGGCCATGGCAGTCGTTGAACGCCTGCTGTACCGGGGACAGGCGGCCGTCCGGTTCGGTGAGCCCTTCGACTGTGGTGATGTCCGCGTCCTCGACGGAGACGGCGAACAGCAGGCAGGACCGCATCGGCACGCCGTCGACGAGTACCGTGCAGGCACCGCACACCCCGTGCTCGCAGCCGACGTGTGTTCCGGTGAGCCCGATGTCGTGGCGCAAGCAGTCAGATAGCAGGCGCCGGGCGGGCACCCGCACCTCGTGCGGCGTGCCGTTCACCGTCAGCCGCACCTCACGCACCTGGGTCATGCCGCAGCTCGTCCGGTCGCCTCGCGGATCGCGCGATCGGTCAGCACGCCCGCGAGATGACGCCGGTAGTCGGCCGAGGCATGGAT
>JALZAI010000313.1 GCA_030948475.1 Actinomycetota bacterium | reverse complement strand
CCAGATCAGGGTCGTCGATGCGGGCGTGCAAGTCCTCGATCGAATCGAACACGACTGCCCTCCCGCGATGCTGCAACAGATGCTGCGATGCCGCCGCAGGTTTGATGACGGCGCCGGAGGGCGCAAGATTCCCATACAGGACGGCGATTCCTGCGTGTGGCTGCAATGGCTCGGCCCGCGGTCGGATGACCTCGCGGTCCCAGGTTTGTGCGTCCGCGAGGTATTCGACCAGTGGCCGTCCGGTCACAGCGAGAGCTGTGGGATCGAGGAGATCCCGAACCTCGCGGAGTACTGCAAGCAGTCCGCCCGCCCGGTGCAGGTCCTCCATGAGGAACCGCCCAGCCGGCTGCAGATCGACGAGCAGAGGGACCGACGCCCCGAAGCGGTCGAAGTCGTCTTGGGTGATTTGGATCCCGAGGCGACCGGCAATCGCGAGCAGGTGAACGACGGCGTTGGTCGAACCGCCGATGGCTGCCAGCGCAACAATCGCGTTTCGGAACGACCCGCGGGTCAGGAACGAGCTGGGCCGACGCCCCGCCTCGACGAGACCCACTGCCAGGCGCCCCGTGTCGTGCGCAGCCTCCAACAGTCTGGAGTCCGCCGCGGGAGTCCCGGCTACGCCCGGGATTGTGGTGCCGAGCGCCTCGGCCACGAGCGCCATTGTCGATGCGGTTCCCATCGTGTTGCAGTGCCCGCGGCTGCGGATCATCGACGACTCGGACTCGAGGAACTGCTGCTGCGACAGAGTGCCCGCACGGACCTCCTCGGAAAGCTTCCACACGTCCGTACCGCAGCCGAGTACCTCGCCACGGAACGTGCCGTTGAGCATCGGCCCACCGGGCAGAACTACCGCAGGGAGATCCACTGACGCGGCTGCCATCAGCAGTGCGGGTATCGTCTTGTCACATCCGCCCAGGAGGACGACGCCGTCGATCGGGTTGGCCCGCAACATCTCCTCGATTGCCATCGCGGCCATGTTGCGCCACAGCATCGCGGTCGGCCGGACCTGCGCCTCGCCGAGCGAGACAACCGGTAGATTGAGTGGGATGCCACCGGCCTCGAAAACCCCCTCTTTGACGCTCTGTGCGACCTCGTTGAAGTGCGCGTTGCACGGCGTCAGATCCGATGCCGTGTTCGCGATCGCGATGTGCGGCCGCCCGTCGAACGCATGCCCGGGCAGCCCGCGACGCATCCACGCGCGGTGGATGTAACCGTTCCGGTCGGTCCCCGCGTACCACTGCGCGCTCCGTCGGGCCACGGCGGTTTCTCCTTCCAATTGTCGGAACTGTAATCTACTATTTGGAATATGCGTGAGCGTACCCAGGGATCGCGCGTAACGGAACCGGACGAGCCGAACAACCTCGTCGGCTCCGATCGCGTGCTGTCCGTGCTCGCTGAACTGGCGCGACACCCGGACGGAATCGGTCTTGACGATCTCGCGCGAACGGTCCGAAGCCCCAAGCCGACGGTGCACCGTGCGCTCGCGTCCATCCGCCGCGTGGGTTTCGCCGCTCAAAACGGCCGCGGCCACTACGTCCTCGGCGACGAGTTCCTTCGGCTTGCGTTCACCAATCACGACGCCCGTCCTGATCACCTTCGAGTGCTCCCCATCCTCGAGCAGTTGGCCGAGCGGTACGGCGAAACGGCGCATTATGCCGTGCTCGACGGCCGCGCCGTCGTGTACCGCTCGAAGGTCGATCCCAAGAGCGGGGTGATCAAGCTGACATCGACGATCGGCGGCCGCAACCCGGCACACTGCACCGCCGTCGGGAAGCTACTCCTCTCGCACCAACTTCTCGATGACGCGGCAGTGCGTGCCTGGGTCAGAGAAGGGCCAGCCCTGCAACGCCGGACCAAGCGCACAGCGGTCGCCGCGCGGAGGCTCGCCGCCGAGATCGCCCTGACCCGGGACCGCGGCTACGGCACCGAGGAGCAAGAGAACGAGATCGGGATCGCCTGTCTCGCGATACCGCTGTTCCTCACCTCGCCAATCGTGCCAGCCGGAGCGATCAGCATCAGCGCGCTCGTCTACCGCACGCCGCTAGAGACCCTGGTCGACGATCTCCCCGCGATCCGCGCGATCGTCGAGGGAGCCGGAGCGGAGCTCGCGTCGTGAGGACGTTCGAGGCAGCGGTGGCCTCACAGCATCGCTATGAGCTGGCTGAAGGTCCGATCTGGGACGGTCCGCGCGACCGAGTCTTGTGGGTCGACATCAACGCCGGCCACGTCTACACCGGGTCACTGTCCGGTGGCGTGGTCACCGCTGTGAGCGCGCTCGCGTTCGACGAGACGGTCGGGGCGGTCGTCTGCGCAGCGGACGGGACGCTACTTGTCGCCGGTCGACGCGGTGTGTACACCGTCGACGCGGATCGTCGGCGTATGCCGGGTGCGCAATGCGTGCCTGAGGCCAAGAACAGTCGGCTCAACGATGGCGCGTGCGATCCGAGCGGACGCTTCCTCGTCGGCAGCATGGCGTTGGACCAACGAACGCGCGAAGAATGCCTCTACCTCCTCGAGCCCGGGGCTGCGCCGGTGATCATCGATTCAGACCTGACGCTGTCCAATGGGCTGGCCTGGTCGCCCGATGGTTGCGTGCTCTACAGCGTGGACACCGAGGCCATGGTCGTGTGGTCGCGTCGCTACGAGACGAGCGGTCCGACCTGGGGCGAGCGCCGCGAAGCCATCCGACTGACCGACGGATTCCCCGACGGGATGTGCATCGACACCAACGGCAACCTCTGGGTCGCGATCTGGGGCGCCGGGCAGGTGCGCTGCTACGCGCCGACTGGCGACTGGCTCGCCACGGTCACCGTGCCGGCCCCCAACACCTCCAGCGCCGCATTCGTCGGGCCGCGCCTGGACACGCTCTTGATCACCACGGCGACCGAAGACCTCTCGGCTGCCCAACTCACCAAGTACCCGCTCTCGGGCCATCTATTCACGGCGAACGTCGAGGCGATTGGCGCCCCCACAACACCGTGGAGACAAGCACGATGGACTTAGTGCGAGCGACAGAGCGGAAGCAACATGACTGAGTTCGCTGGTCTAGTGGCCGTCCTGACGGGCGGAGCAAGCGGAATCGGCGCCGCGACCGCGGACCTGCTTGCAGCGCGGGGTGCGACGGTTGCAGTCCTCGACCGCGACGTCGAATCGGATGCCGACGCCTCGCGAATCCGCTGCGACATTGCCGACTCCGAACAGGTGCACGGCGCTATCGGCACGGTGGCCGGAACGCTCGGCGGTATCGACATTCTGGTCAACAACGCGGGCATCGGTGCCGTCGGCGACGTCACGGCAAACGACGACGCCGAGTGGCACCGAGTCTTCGACATCAACGTCGTAGGCATCGCGCGGGTCACGCGCGCGGCGCTTCCACACCTGCGTCGGTCGCGGTATGCGTCGATCGTGAACACCTGCTCCGTCGTCGCACTGCTCGGCGTCCCGCAACGCGCGTTGTACAGCGCGACCAAGGGCGCAGTCGCGGCCCTGACCCTTGCCATGGCGGCAGACCACGTCAGGGACGGCATTCGGGTGAATGCGGTCACCCCCGGAACCGCAGACACGCCCTGGGTGAGCCGACTCCTGGACCAGGCTGATGACGCTAAGACGACCGCCAGTGCGCTTCGCGCCCGTCAACCGATGGGCCGACTCGTCACCGCCGCGGAGGTCGCCCACGCCATTGCATATCTGGCGAGTCCGCTGTCGGGTTCCACCACAGGCACGCTGCTCGGAGTCGACGGCGGGATGGCAGGAGTACGGATCAGCTGACTGAATGCCCAACGGAACCGTGGGTGCCGGTTCCGCAGAGACGAGTCGGCATTGTGGCCGGTGGTCAGTCTACGAAGAACAGCTGAGTGGGCGCGTCGACGAGAATCTGGCTACGGTCCGCTTCGCCCGGTGCTCGAGTAGGGCAGTCGATGCGCTGAGTTCGCGCAGGGGCGCGCAAGGCGCCCGGCCAGGCTGGAGTCCGCCGCGGCTCTGCCTGGCTCACGCGCGATCCGATACACGCTTGGCGCCGAGTTCGGTTGCCCCGCGTGAGTGGGAGCTAAGAATTTGCGCCAAGTGTCCGATGTAGTACGAAATACAGTTTACGAAGACACCTGGTTGACCCTCATGCGCATCCTCAAGCCTGCCCGGCAATTGCCCTCGGTGGCGTCGTATCGATCGGCGTCGCCCACGGTCAGGCCCGTCCACGCCGGAGGTGCCGCCCCTCACAGCCCGAATGCCCCGAGCCGTGAACGACCCGTCCCGACGAGTGGAGAACGCGCATGACCAGGTCCAGCAATTGGTCGTACGGGCAGGCGAGCAACCGCCCGCTGCCTACGAAAGTCCGCCTCGTTGTCACCGTTGTCGCCAGCCTGTTGCTCGCTGGCACCATCGCGGCCATTTCCAGCGGTACAGATAAGGCCGGTGCGACGACTGTCCCGATCCGTGCTGCGTTCTACTACCCCTGGTTCCCCGAAACATGGCACTCGACCGATCACTACACGCCGTCATTGGGCCACTACAGCTCCATCGACGCCACTGTGCTCGATACCCATGTGACCGAAGCAAAGTATGCCCGGCTGGACGCCTTCATCTCTTCCTATTGGGGCCAAGGCACGTCCACTGCCGGTCGGTTGCCGCTGCTACTCAACGCAGCCAGGGCGCAGGGCTTCCACGTAGCGCCTTACTACGAGCCTGAGAGCAACGCTAAGCCCCCGACCGCCTCCCAGTTAGCCTCGGACTTCACTGCTCTCTACAAAGAAGCTCAGGGCGACACGGCATGGTTGAACGTCAACAGTAAGCCGGCCATGTTCATCTACAACACGGGCAACGAAGCTAGCTGCGCCGGACTAAACCGGATCAAGACGGCTAGCGCCGGCCGCTTCTATCTCGACGTCAAGGTGTTCTCCAATTACCAGACGTGTGCAGGCCAGCCGGACTCATGGCACCAGTACGGTCCCGCAGTCGGCTACGACCAGCAGGGATCGTTCTCTGCTACCGTCTCGCCGGGTTTCTACAAGTACAGCGAATCTAGGCCTCGGATGGCCCGTGGAGTCGCCGCGTTCCAGTCGAACTTGGCCAAGCAGACGGCCTCAGGCGCACAGTGGCAGTTGATGACCACGTTCAACGAGTGGGGCGAAGGCACCTCCGTCGAGCCCGCCACCCGGTGGGCGAGTGCTTCGGGCAACGGCCAGTACCTCGACGCGATGCGCGCGGCGTACGGAGCCACGATCGGTCCGTCGTCCTCCCCAACGACCACACGTCCGTCGGGTACGCCGACCACTTCGACGACATCGAGGCCCGCCAGTTCATCGGCTTCGCCAGGACGTCTACAGCGAGACCTCTGGCCGGTTCGGTAAACAAGCTCCTGCTGTTCGTCGAGGGAACCACACGCGAGCCGGCTGTAGGTGATCAGCGGGTCGTCGGTCGTGCGCCGTGGTCGCGGAGCCAGGTCGTGAGGGCTTCCCGACGGGTATCGAGGCTGCCGGCGATGTCTAGCGGAGTCGACGCTGTGTAGTCGGGCATCGCGTTGAGGTCGGCCCCGAGCCCCAACAGGTACTCGGCAACACGGCGTTGGCCGCCATGACAGGCCTGCCAGAAGGCCTCGTTGAGGTCGTCGGTGGTGGGTGTCGGCTTACGGGCGAGCAGCGCCTCGATGCGGGTGAGCATGCCCAGCGCAGCGGCGTGCCACAACGCCTCGACCCTCGCACCCCGCTCCACCAGGCGGCGAGCGACGTGCCAACAGCCATAGCCCACTGCATTGTCCAACGGCGGCCCGCCCGCGATGGACGCGCCCCGCGCTTCCAGATCGGCGCCTCCATCGATGAGGGAATCGGCAACGTCGACGTCGTCACTGCTGGCCGCCCAATGCAACGGTGTCTCGGAGGGCGGATCTCCGATCGCTGCATTGGGATCGGCGCCGGCGTCGATGAGTAGCCGAACGACCGCCGGGGCGTGAGGAAAGTAGCCGGGCCAGTCCGTCGCGACGTGTAAGGGCGTGCGCGCACCTCCTTTGCCGGTCGCAATTCTCGCCGCAGCCAGCTCCGGCCTTCCGTGCAGCGTCGTCTGCAGCCAGGCGACGTCGCCGCTGCGGATTGCGGAAACCATCCGGTGAGCGAGCGGCTCGTCGGCAGACACAATCACCACAGGCACTCCTCGCTGAGGTTCCCGAACAGCTTCTTAGCGCGAAGCAGAACCGTACGCTGCTGTGGCGCGAAACGCGTCCGGTAGACGACACTTGGCTTCGGGGCGGAGAGGACTGGGCCGAGCGTTGGCGGTGACCGAAGGTGTGCATAGGAGCAGCGAAGTGACTGAGAGTTCCGACGAGCTGTTGACCTCGTTGTCGTTCGAACCACTGACCCCGACGGCGTTCCTGGACCGCGCGGCTGCTGCCCACGGCGACCGGGTGGCCGTCATTGACGGATCTGAGCGCTGGACATACGCCGAGTTGCACGACCGGTGCCAACGGCTGGCCGGCGGACTTGCACCGTTGGCCGACGGGCGCCCGGTCGCGGTGCTTGCCCCGAATACGCACGTTCTCCTCGAGGCGAACTACGGCGTGCCGTGGGCCGGGTCGCCTTTGGTGGCGATCAACACCCGGTTATCGGCGCGGGAAGTGGCCTACAATTTGGAGCACTCCGAGGCGTCGGTAATCATCCATGACGCGGACTTTGACGAACTCGTGGACACCGCTCTGGCGGGCATGAAGCGGCCGCCGCAGCGCGTGCGCGCTGGCCACGACTACGAGGCCTTGATCGCGAACGCACCCCGGAAGGCGGTCCGTCCGAGAAGCGAGCGTGACCTACTGTCCATCAACTACACCTCGGGAACCACGGGCAAACCCAAGGGCGTCATGTACCACCATCGAGGCGCCTACCTGCAGGCTCTCGCCATGGTGGGACACACGGGATTGTCGCCGTCCGCAGTCCATCTGTGGACGCTGCCGATGTTTCACTGCAATGGCTGGTGCTTCCCCTGGGCGGTGACCGCAGCGGCCGCGACGCACGTCTGCCTTCGCCAGGTTGACCCGGCCGAGGTATGGCGGCTGCTGCGCGACGCGGGCGTCACACATCTCAACGGTGCCCCGACGGTTCTCTCCATGCTTGCCTACGCGCCGGACGCGGCGCCGCTGAAGGCTACCGTGCGGGTGGCCACGGGGGGTGCGCCTCCGTCACCGGCAATTCTGAGAAGAATGGGCGAGCTCGGCTTCGACGTCACCCATCTCTACGGGCTCACCGAGACCTTCGGACCGGCGATGATCTGCGACTGGCGCCCGGAATGGAACGAACTCGAGTCAGACGCACAAGCTCGACTGAAGGCACGGCAGGGCGTCGGGAACATGATCTCCTTCGGCGTGCGCGTCATCTGCGACGACGGCGCAGATGCGCCAGCCGACGCGACGACGACCGGCCAGATCGCCCTGCGCGGCAACAACGTCATGCTCGGATATCTCAAGGACCCCGAGGCGACCGCAGCCGCTGCACCCGACGGCTGGTTCCGCACCGGCGACATCGGAGTTAGGCATCCTGACGGCTATATCGAACTGCGTGACCGAAGCAAGGACGTCATCATCTCAGGTGGGGAGAACATCGCGTCTATCGAAGTCGAGCAGGCGATCGCCGACCATCCCGCGGTACTCGATGTGGCAGTGATTGCCGTCCCCGACGAGCGGTGGGGTGAGGTACCCGCGGCCTACGTGACGCTTCGCGACGGCGCTTCGGCAACCGAGGCGGAGATCATTGAGCATGTGAAGAGCCACCTCGCTAGATTCAAGGCGCCCAAAAGTGTCACGTTCGGCGAACTGCCTAAGAACTCGACCGGCAAGATCCAGAAATATCTGCTTCGAGACGACGCCTGGGCGGGAACCGAGCGTCACATCGGCTAGATCGCTTCGTAAAGAGCTGGGCCGTTCGTTCTCGGAGTAATGGTGCACGCCGCTGGTTCCTCGGATCGTTTTGCTTGCCGTCGAGCGTGGCGAACGCCGACAACATCGCCCGACGTGCGACACATCGCGCAGCAACGTGGAATTGATCTGGACGTCGGCGAACGGTGAGCGGGCCGAGCCTGGCTCAGGCCGATGCTTCTGCGGGCTTCTTGCGGCCGCCGCCTACCCACGCGGCAGCCAGCGCAAACACGGTGACGATTGCCGACGCGATGGTGTGCTTTCCCGGCGAATGGATGCCTGCCAACGTCGCCCACCGGCGAGCAAGTCATGCGACGAACCCTGCGTGCCCGGCGGGCACTTCGACGCATATGTGAAGGGAGCGGCGATCTCCCAGGCCGCGGCACGAGATTGGTTCGTCGAACACCTTGCACCCGCCCCGGTGTGAGAGCCGTCACCACACCAGGACCGCGCATATGGACGCAGCTGCCGACTCCATCACAACAGTTCGAGCACCCGGTCGAGCGCTCGCCGAGGTGGCACGATTCGAACACGCGCGGCCGCTTCGCCCAGCGCGAAGTGACACGTGGCCTGCGAACGCGCTCCTGCTTTACGTCGGCCGGTTTCGCTGCTGAACAAGCCCTGCCCTCCGAGGCGCGTACGTTTGCAGGAGGCCCGTAGTTGTTGGTCTATAGCTGTCGGGAGGCCGGATACGACCCCGCGGTCGGTGCACCACGACGAAGTGACCATCGTCGTGATTTGCTGCGTCGAGCGGGTCGATGAAGACACTCAGATAGTCGCCCAGGGCCACAA
>JALZAI010000267.1 GCA_030948475.1 Actinomycetota bacterium | reverse complement strand
ATACTGCTGCGACCAGGGGCGAATAACAACAGGGCCGCCGGTGGCTGGCCAACCTGGCCAAACGCTGTCCGCCATTCGGGCTATAGTCGGCTATAGAAACCTGTTTGTATAGCTGACTCTAGGCGGTGGTGATGGAAGCCAGTGTCTAAAGGCAAACGCTGGCATTGCGCTTCTACGCCGACCTGAGCGTCGAGACAACGGCGACCGTAATGTCGTGTAGCTCCGGCACCGACAAGAGACAGAGGGCGAAGGGTCTGAATGCCCTCCGCATATTGCTAGGCCCCGTATCCGCTCCATCGTCAAAGGGAGTGCCCGATGACTGTCGAGGAGCGCATCAGCGACTTGATCCGTCAGAGTGTCAGTCCTCGGGAGCTGCACGCATTCCACCCGGCGGAGATTGTTGCCGCGGCTGAGCGGTCACGTCAACGACGTCGGTCGCAGGCAGCTACGGTGGCCTTTTCCCTCGCCGCCGTTGTGGTCGCCACCACCTTTCTGGCGACTCGCACGTCTGGGACGGCTCGGAAACCTGGCCCGGAGAACAGACATGCTCCGCTCGCCCAACTCCGGCCGGCATGCGCCCCGCCCACGGTCACTGCCTCTCCGGCCACCGGCCGCGGCGAGCTTCTCGCCTCGACCACGGTCGGGAGGAACGTCGCTGTCCACGTGGTGCTCTCCCGCACTCCCGGTGTGCGAGTGCTCATCAGCCGCCTGATCGTCGGGGCACCCGGCACCAGCGCGGAGGTTGGTGACTTTGCCCATCTACCGGCCACGGCTGCGCTGCGACCCGAGCGGCAGCTGGCCAGGACGACGGTCAGAGGATTGATACCGACAGGTCAGCGCCTGTCCGTGGGCTTCGCTCCTGCACGCAAGGGTGACTATCCAGTGTTCTTTGCCGCCACGTACGCAACCTCCCCCAACTGCACCGGCCTGCCGAGCCCGGGGGCCCCCACCAGCACCGTCGTTCAACCGGTCGGTTTCCTGCAAGCGACCTAGCGAACCGGACCACGCCGCACCACGCACACTCGGCGCGCAGGACGCATGGTGCCTGGACTGCACTGGGTTGGGCTGGGGCTGTGCGGCCTGATGGTCGCCGGCTGCGGACCACTCTCGGCACAGGGCGCACCCGTGGCAGGTCAGCGAGCCGTCAGGCCTGCTCTGGGCCAGGACGAGTTGGGCCTTATCCGGTGCGGCGTCGACATAGAGCCCCACGCGTCGCGGGGGAGCGCTTGACTGAGCTGAGAGACCTCGCAGATGTAGCCGTCGAACGTGGCTGCTGACTGCGAAGGCGTGATGTCGGACGGGTCGCGGGTCTGCGGATTGCGTGCGCTGGCAGCCCGCCGTAGCATGTAGTTAGATGTACTACCAGGAGGTGGTGGTGGGTGTGGCTACCGTTACCGCAGCTGAGTTCAACCAGCGCCCCAGCCAGGTCAAGCGCGCGGCCGAGCAAGAACCGGTGGTGATCACCGAGCACAGCCGGCCGTCCTTCGTGCTGTTGACCTACGCCGAGTATCAGCGGCTCCTGCACACGCCCGACGACCTCGCCGATTGGCTGGAGATGGACGAGGAGGTGGAGTTCGAGATCGAACCGGTCGGCCTGGACATCCGACCCGCGAACGTGTGATGTACCTGCTCGACACCAATGTCGTCAGCGAACTGCGAAAGCGGCGCGGCGACTCCGGAGTCAAACAGTGGGTGGCCAAGCAGAGCGCGGCTGACCTTGCCATCAGCGTGGTGACCGTCATCGAGATCGAGACCGGGATCCTGCGCCAAGCCCGCACCGACCCCGACCAGGCCCGGATCCTGACCCGATGGTTCGAACAGAGCGTGCTCACCGGCTTCGCCGACCGCATCCTTCCCCTCGATCTCGCAGCCGCCCGCCGCGTCGCATCGCTGCACGTACCAGACCGAGCGCCCCAACACGACGCGCTCATCGCGGGCACCGCCCTTGCCCGTGGCCTGACCGTCGTCACCCGCAATACCCGCGACTTCGAACGCGCTGGCGTCGAGTACCTCAACCCCTGGGCAGACACCTGATTTCGGCGGATACTGCCTCAGCCCGGCCGGCCGACAGCCCCGGCCCTCTACCCGCGAGTTGCGGGCGGGGCCTTCGCGCTCTACGAGGAGGTGAGCATTGAGTAGGGCACCCAAAGTGTCATCGACGGATACGGCAGGGAAGGAACTACGCCGCTTCGTCCTAAAGTACGTGGGCGGAACTCTCCTTGCCTTTTCAATACTGGGAATCGTCCTTTCGCTAGTCGTTGTAGTCCACCCGATGTCTGCCCGTACGCGCGCAGCACTGCTAGTTGGCCTGTACCTGGGCCTCGCGATCCCTATCTGTCCCTTGTCGGGTTCCGGGCCAACCGGTTGCGCCAGAAGCTCGACGAGCAGGGAGGCGAATCGCGGCGCCTGCTGTAAAAGGAACGCGGGCTAGGGCCGCATTTTCTTTTTTTCGGGAAAGGGGTCCGAAGGTGTCCGCAACCAGGGGGATCGAGGCAGCTGGCCTGACGATCATCGCCGCCGGCCTTCTAGAGGTCTCCCTCATTTACGCGGCGCGTCGGAAAGGCAAATACTCCGTCGCGCGGCTCATCACACTTGGGTCCGTGTGCACTTTCGCCCTCGGCCTATTCATACTGATCCTGCCGACCTTGACGATGTGACCGAATCTGCTTTGGAGGGTCAACCGGCGCTCGGGCGTCGGAGCCCTCGGAGTTATACATGGGGCTGCTGCACGATCGGTGACAGCTCGGGTCAGACAGCCTGGGTGGCTGCGTGGTGGCGATCTTGGTCTGGTACCCGACCCGGGGAGTGGGACACTCGTGCCGGGTCGAGCTGATCGCAACGCCGCCATCAGGCGCGGCGAGTTCCGTCGGCGCCGCTCTGCTGGTGCAACCACTCGAGGATCTCGTGACGCCAGTATCGGACGCCGCGTCCGACGCGGAAACTGCCGGGCCCGTAGCCGATGTTGCGCCAATAGCGCAGGGTGGCGACGGGGGTGCGGAGCAGGTCGGCGGCTTCGGCGATCGTGAGCAAGTCGTGTTCGTCGGTGCTGTTCGGGCGGTCGGTGCGCTGGGTGGTCATGACGTTCTCCTGTCCTATGCGGGGAGCGCGTCCCGGCTGGACGGCGCCTCCATCGGTAGAAGGCGCTTTTTTTGGCCAATTAGTGACACCCGCGGGCCAACTATTTTCCTGAACCTCCGCTCGTAGTCGGTGATCGGCCTTTCTAGGCCGCGGTGGGAGCGGGTCCAAATCCTGCCGTTTCCGGCCAAATGCCGATCCCTCGTCACCAACGTGACCATCGGTAGCCGTCGAGGATCGCCCCCGCCCCAAGTTGCCGGTTGCTACCTGCTGATGCCGGGAGCCTGGTCCGGGGCCGACGCCGGCACCGTCGCCTTGTGCTGACGGGTACGGTGCTGCGCTGCGTCGGCGTCGAGCTGGGCGCAGCGGGCGCGCCGTTGGGCGGCTGGGGTGTCGTGATCGGCGCGCCACTGGTCGCGAGCGCTGGTGATCCGATCGTGCGGTTGGGCGCGAAGGGTCGGTTCGGCGAGTAACACTGTGACGCCGTTGTGCGCAATGTCGGCCTGGGAGCGGGTCGCGCTGAGGGTGCGCTCGACCTGCTCGAGGTAACTGGCCGGGTCGGGGTGGTGGGCGAGGCTGCCGTATTGGGCGAGCAGGCGATCGACGCGGAGCGATGCCGCGCGCCAGGTCCGCCACCTCTCGTCCCGATGCTGGACGGCGGTGTCCACATTGCCGCGGGCGGTTAGGTACTCCGGGTGGTTCTGTTCGGTGGCGCTGCGGGCGTACTGGTCGAACGCGTCGTGGATGCGGGGCGTGTCGTCGAACCAGCCGGCGACCGCGACAACGTCGTCGGTGTGGGTGGGCATCGACGGTAGGTAGGGCTTCCAGGCAGCCGACCAGTGCAGCAGGTGCTCGGTCGCCTCGTGGACCGCGGAGCGGCGTTGGCCGAGCCGACCGGCCCCGTCGCGCACGACCTGGGCGGCCCGGCGGGCGGCGTCGCGCTGCCGATCCCACTCCTGCTGCAACCTGCTTGCTATCCGGTCGGCTTGTGCGGCGACGACCCTGCCGAGTTCGCCGGCGCGGGCTTCCGCGTCCTCTGCAGCGATCCGCGCGTCGTGATAGGCCCGCTTGAGCACAGGCACTGTGGCGTCACGCTCCCCGGTGAGGGCGACGACGTCTAGGAGTAGATCCCGGCGCCGCTCAACGGCGGCGAGTCGCTCGACATTGTCTGCTTCTGCCGTCCACGCGTCGCGCAGTTCGGCCAGCACCTGCTCCACCGGACGCAGCCGTACATACCTGCTCGCCTCGGCGGCGGCGAGCTCCGCCGCCTGCGCCGTGCCGAGATCGGCGCGGTTACGTCCGAAGACAGCGACCCACTGGTCCCGGGCATCGTCGAGGTCGGCGGCGGAGAGGTGGGCGACGTTGGTCGTGCGGCCGCGGGTCATACCGACATAGGCCGAGGCCGCACTCGTCTGCTCGCCCACCAGGAGGTGCGCGGTGCTCGCGGTCTCGCCTTGCACGCCGTGCACGGTGCTCGCATAGGCCAGCTCGACATGCGCACGCACGTAGTCGGCCGGTAGCGTGCGGTCGCCAAAGTCGCCGGTGAGCGTGACGGACCCATCCGGAGCCACAGTCGTGATGGTCCAGATGTCGCGGTTCGCCACCCCGAGGCCGCCGTCGTTGCGGCGGGTCGCTACACGATCCCCGACCGCAATCCGTTGGCCGGCGTGCGTGATGGTGGCGTTGGTGTCGTCAACCCGACCCGCGGCGACGAGCCGATCGTGGATCGCGGCGTTGAGCATGGCGACCTGCTCGCGCGTGTCGGCCACGACCACCGCCGGAGCGCCCTCGGCCAGCGCCTCGACGGCGACGCCGGCGAGGGCAACGATACGGTCGGTGTCGCCCGGATGCAGCCGGATCTGGCCCCGAGCGAGTAGCGCGTCGAACACCGCGTCGGGGTCCGAGGTGGTGCGCATCGCCAGACTCAGTCGCGCGTATTCATCGTCCGCGACGGTCACGAAGTCCCCGTCCGCTGTCACGACGGTTTGGGTGAAGCGGTGCACCGTGTCGAGCGCGAGGCACGCTTCTGGTGCGGTCCAGCGGGCTGCAAGGTCGAGCACGCCACCGCGTCCGACAGCGGGCAGTTGGTGCCGGTCCCCCACCAAGGCGACCCGCGCCTGGTGCTCGTCGGCGATGGTCAACAGCGCGCGGGCGGTGTCTTGATCGAGCATTCCCGCCTCGTCGACGAGCAGCACATCACCGCTTTGGAGGGCGGCGCTGTCGCTCGGTCCGTGGAAGACGATGCGGGTATCGGGGTCGACCATGCCGGGCGCGAGTCTCGTCCAGCTGCCGTTCTCGTCCCACCGGAACCCGTGCTGGTAGGCCAGCCAGGCCCCCGACGAGGCGTCGGTTCCGACTTGCTGGGCGGCAACCCGGGCCGCCTTGAGCGCCGGGGTGACGATGCGCAACCGCCTTCCACGCTGCTCGATCACAGTGCGGGCTGCGGCCAGGGTCGTCGTCTTCCCGGCGCCGGCCGCACCTTCGACGACCACCAGCTTGGTGTCGCCGGCGAGCGCGGCGACGACCTTGCGTTGCATGTCATCAAGGCCAACTGCCGCTTCAAAGTAGACTTCCGACACGCTCGAAGGCGCGTCGCCACGCGCGGCAAGGCGCGTGGTGAGGTCGGCCTCGACTTCCAGAACGTGCCGCGAGGTGAGCGTCCGAATATGCTCCGGCACTCCGACTCGGTCCAGCAGCGGCACGCACTCGCCCAATATCCGGGCGGTCAGATCCTCGGCCAGCTCAGCCCGAATGGAGGACTCGGTGACCACATTCGCACGCGCGATGAGCTGCTCGACCTCGCCGCGAACGTCGGCGGCGTTCCAGGCCGATCGGCGCGCGGCCAGCCGCGACAACACCTCGCCGACCGCTCGGTCACGGTCCAGTCGACCGACGGGAATGGCGCCGGTCCCCGTCGCAGTAGCCGCGTCGCGGTAGCCGAGTGCGCGCAGTTCCTCGACCCATCGTTGCGTCAGTTCCGCACCGACACGGGGGGCGACCTTGTCCGGACGGGCGTCCGCCCAGGCCCGCGCATCCCACGTCCGACGCAACGCCGGGCCCGGCTCCCGACCCGGATTCGCCGCCCGCCAGCCGGTCTCGTAGCGGTCGATGTTGTGTCCGATCTGCGCCGCACGGG